>JAIBBY010000014.1 GCA_019694455.1 Pirellulales bacterium | reverse complement strand
TTCGTGCGGATTCACGTGTTGTACGAGTGGTTCAACGTGGCCGAATCGGGTTTGCCGCCGTTGTGGGAACTGTGAGCGCCAATACTCTCCCACCGGCCGATGGCGCCGCGCCGCGCGACGTTGCGGTGGCCCGGTCGCCTCGCGTTTGGCTGATTCTGGCCGCGATTCTGGCGGTTGGCTTGGTGGCGCGCGTGGCGCTGTGGCAGTCGTTCGCGGGGGTTCTGCTGCATCACGACGAGGTGGAGTACAACGAAATTGCCACCCACTTGGCGGAGGAAGGACGCTTTGCCGCGGCGCAAGGGCAGTTGACCTCGATTCGTCCGCCGCTATTTCCCGCCAGCGTGGCCGCGATCTATCGGTTATTTGGCGTAGGCAACTTTCAGGCGGTGCGCGCCGCGCAGGGGCTATTGAGCCTGGGAACGGTTGTGCTGGTGTTTTTGCTCGCGCGGCGATTGTACGACGATCGAGTGGCACTGTGGGCGGCGGGGCTAGCGTGCTTTTATCCTTCGCTGTTGGTCTACAACAACTTGCTGTTGTCGGAGGCGCTGTTCACGCTCGGGCTGGCGGCCATCGTGCTGGCGACGGTGAGCTACCTGCAATCTCCGTCGCTGGCGAAGATGACGCTGGTGGGCGCATTGGTCGGAGTGGGAGCGCTGACGCGCAGCGTCTTGTGGCTGTTTCCGCCGGTGCTGGGAGGCTATCTGTTGATCGTCGCTCCGGTGGCGTGGCCACGGCGACTGGCGGGCGTGGCGCTGATGGTGGTCGCTTTTTTGGTGGTCATCGCGCCATGGGCCTGGCGCAACACGCGACTGGAACAGACGCTGATCACTATTGATTGCATGGGGGGGCGCAACTTGATGATGGGCAACTATGAGCACACACCGCTTACGCGCTCGTGGGACGCGATTGGCGTGGGGGGCGAACAGGCGTGGTACCGCGTGTTGGCCCGACGGTATCCAGAATTTCGACAAATGACCCAAGGGCAGCGCGACAAACTGGCGATGCGCGAAGGGATTCGCTTTGTGATGGCCCATCCAGGCCTGACGATCCAGCGCGACGTGATCAAGTTCTTCAACTTCTGGCAGTTGGAGCGCGAGCTTGTTTCGGCGGCGCTGGCGGGGGAGTTTGGCGCCATGCCCAAACCGGCAGTGGCTTTGATCGCGCTGGTCGTGGCCGGAGGCTACGCAGTCGTCATCCTGCTGGCGATCGCTGGCGCGGTGCTGTTCCCGCCGGGGGATTGGCGAGCGTACACGCTGCTGCTATTGGTGATGGCCTACATCTGCCTGTTGCATACGCTGGTTTTCGCGCATTCGCGCTACCATTTGCCGCTGGTTCCGCTGTTGGTCATTTTTGCGGCCAGCGCCATCGCGCAGCGGCAGCGGCTGTTGTCGTATCGCGGAAAATGGCAGGGGTGGCTGGCCGGCGCGATCGTGTTGGTGCTGGTGGGGGGCTGGGTGACGGAGATCATCACCGTCGACATTGCCCGCATCCAAGAGCGGTTGAGCTGATTTCTGGCCGAGCACGGCGAAATGGGCCATTTTTGGGGGCATGTTGCGACGGCGGCAATTGCCGTAAGATCGAGTGATTCGTTTCCCCGGTCTTGCGAGCACGCATGAGCGACGTCGAATTGGCGCCTGGTCCTACCGCTGCCGAACCATTGCCGGCGAACATCCCGAGCATTCAACCGGGGGGGGGCGTTTGCTACCGCATCGAGTTGGCCTGGGGGAGGCTGCGCCGCTGGTACCTGAAGCGCTGCTGGCCGGGCTACGTGGGCCGCATGGCGAGGCTGCGGAGCGGCAGCGTGACGGGGTGCCCGCATGAGGTGCTGGACCAGCGCGACCTCAAATTCTTTCGCAACCAGAACGATTGCGTCTGGCCAGCCGAAGCCGACTCGTTTCGGTGGCGCGAGCGGCTGCCGTTTGCGCGCTGGGGGCTGGCCGAGCTATTGCTGATGGCGGGTCCGCTGTTGGCGATCACCCTGGGGCTGGCGCTCTACCATTGGTATTTGGCGCCGCTGACAGCCATTCCGCTGGCGCTGGTGGTGTACTTCTTTCGCGACCCCGCGCGACATGTGCCGAGCGGGCCGGGGCTGATCGTTTCGCCGGCCGACGGACAGGTGGCCGAGGTGACGCCGCTGGAGCACGACCCATTTGTCGGCGGGCCGGCGGTGCGGATCGGCATTTTCCTGTCGATCTTCAACGTACACATCAACCGCGCGCCGATGAGCGGCCGGGTGATCCGGCTGATCTACTCGCCGGGGGAGTTTCGCAACGCGCTCGATCCTGAGAGCGCGATTTACAATGAGAATATGTGGATCGGCCTCGAAGAGACGCGGTCGCCGTACCGCCGCTTCGTGGTGCGGCAGATCGCCGGAGCCATCGCTCGACGGATTGTGTGCGACCTGCGTCCGGGCGAAGTGCTGCAGCGCGGGCAGAAGTTTGGCATGATTAAGCTGGGCTCGCGCACTGAGTTGATCTTACCCGCGAGCGAAGGGCTTTCGGTTGATGTGAAAGTGGGCGACCGCGTGAAGGCTGGCGCCAGCATCATGGCACATTGGGTGGGGAGTCCCGCGGTATGATGCGACGCATTCGGACCATTGCCGTGCTGCCGACCATGTTCACGCTGGCGAACCTGGTGTGCGGCTTCTTTGCGATTGTGGTGGCGTCGCGAGTCGAAGCGCCGACCGCCACCACGACCGAGGCGCCGAACATCCGCCGCGACGTGGTGCTGAACGAGCCGAACGACGCGCGCAACGTGATGTATAGCGCCTGGCTGATCTTTTTGGCCATGGCGTTCGACGCGCTAGATGGGCATTTGGCTCGCTTGTCGCGCACGACGAGCGATTTTGGCGGCCAGCTCGACAGCTTGTGCGACGTGGTGACATTTGGCGTGGCGCCCGGCATCTTGCTGGTGAAAATGTGCCCCAACTTCACGTATTTGCACCGCGAGGCGGTGTGGGTGATCGCCGCCGGCTACGCGGCGTGCGCCGCGCTGCGGCTGGCGCGGTTCAACGTGCAGGTGGTGACCGACGACGATCACTTGCACTTCAGCGGGTTGCCGTCGCCGGCCGCTGCGGCCTCGATCGCAGGCTTCGCGATTCTGTTCAACACGCTGCGCAATCCGGCGAACCCGTTGCCGTACGCCGCGGAGATGGACGTGGCGGTGCAAATGGCGCTGCCGTTCTTCGCGCTGCTGGTGGCGCTGCTCATGGTGTCGCGCGTGCCGTATCCGCACGTTGTCAACCAGATTTTTCGCGGGCATCGCAGCTTTAACCATATCGTGGCGCTGTTGTTCGCGGCGGTGGCGATCATGACGGTGCGCGGCTACGCCGTGCCGGTGCTGTGCTGCGCGTTCGTGCTGGGTGGTCCGGCGCGATATTTTTATGAGCGCGTGGTGCTGAAGCGGGCGCAGCGCGAATCGCTGTTTTAGTTGGATCCTTAATGTTCACGGGTTTGGTCGAGGCGCTGGCCACCATCACCGAGATTCGCGACGAGCCACCCGGCAAAAGGGTGCTGCTGGCGGAGCCGACCATCGCGCGCGAGGCCAAAATTGGCGACAGCATCGCCATCAATGGCTGCTGCCTCACCGTGGTGTCGGTCGCTGGCGACACGCTGGCGTTTGAGGCGGGGTCGGAGACGCTGAGCCGCACCAACCTGGGAGAGTTGGTCGCCGGAGACCGCGTGAATTTGGAACGCAGTCTGCGACCCACCGACCGGCTCGGGGGGCACTTTGTCAGCGGGCATATCGACGCGGTGGGCTACTTGGCGCAGCGGCGCGACGAAGGGGCCTGGTCGCATTTTCGCTTTCGCGCGCCGCACGCGATCATGCGATATCTGGCGCCGAAGGCGTCGATCGCGGTGGATGGGGTCAGCCTCACCTTGGTGGAGGTGGACGACGATCATTTTAGCGTGGCGCTCATCCCGCATACGCTGGCGGTCACCACGTTGGGCGGTCTGTCGGTCGGTGAGGCGGTGAATCTGGAAACCGACCTGTTGGCCAAGTATGTCGAGCGCTTGCTGGCGTGGCGGGCATGAGGAATCAATCGCCGATGGAGCCTCGCAACGCTTTGCCCGACGCGCTCTCGGCTTCGGCCAATCAAACACTATCGTTCTTGCAGCGGCGGTTCCGCGAGGTGGGCATTCGGCCCAAGACGCAGCACGGCCAAAACTTTTTGATCGATTTGAACCTGCTGCGGCTATTGTTCGACAGCGCCGAGGTAACGGGGAACGACGTGGTGCTGGAGGTGGGCGCCGGCACAGGCGCGCTGACCGCCATGCTGGCCGAGCGCGCGGCGGCGGTGGTGTCGGTGGAAATCGATTCCGAAGTGGCGGCGCTGGCCGAGGAGAACCTGGCGTCGCTTGATCGAGTGACGCTGCTGGTGGCCGACGCGCTGCGCAACAAAAATCACTTGAACCCGGTGGTGATGGATGCCGTGGGCGAGAAGTTGGCTGCCGCGCCCGGACGGCGGCTGAAGCTGGTCGCCAACCTGCCGTATCATGTCGGCACGCCGATCATCAGCAATCTGTTGGTTGGCGAACCGTTGCCGCACTCGATGACCGTGACCATTCAGAAAGAAGTGGCCGATCGGCTGCGCGCGACGCCGGGAACCAAGGACTATGGCGCCACATCGGTTTGGGTGCAGAGCCAATGCGCGGTGGAGATTGTGCGCAACTTGCCGCCGAGCGCCTTTTGGCCGCGGCCCAAGGTGACCTCGTCGATCGTGCGGATTGTGTTTCAGCCCGAGCGGCGGGCGCGGCTGGGGGACACGGTATTTTTTCACGGTTTTGTGCGATCGATGTTCTTGCATCGACGCAAGTTCCTGCGGAGCGTGATGGTGGCGGCGTACAAGCAAGAACTGGATAAGTCGGCGGTCGACGCGATTTTGGAGACGATGGGTCTGGGGCCCGAGACACGGGCCGAGCAGTTGGAGATCGAGCAATTCGTTTGGCTGGCGGAACTGGTGCGCGAGCGGCTTGGCGCTGCCGGCTGAGCGCGCGGCGCGGTGACTGGCGAAGTGGCTTCGGGGCCGCTAAAAAGTGACAAACCAAGCGCCATTCTCAATTCAATAGCAACTTGCGGAGACTGATCGTCATGGCCACCAACCCACCCTTGAACCGCAAACTCAAGATGGCCCTGATCGGCGGTGGCCAAGGTTCGTTTATTGGTCGCGTTCACGCCACCGCGGCGGTGCTGGACAACCGGGCGGCCTTGGTGGCCGGCGCGCTATCTTCGAACGCCGAAAAGTCGAAGGCCTCGGCGCCCGACTACGACATTCCGACGAACCGGGCCTACGGTTCGTTCCGCGAACTGCTCAGCGCCGAAAGCAAATTGCCGGAGGGGGAACGCGTTGACTTTGTGACCGTGGCGACGCCGAATCACACGCACTACGAGATCGCCAAAGCAGCGGTGGAGGCGGGCTTCAATGTGCTGTGCGACAAGCCGATGACCTTCGATCTGGGGCAGGCAGAGGACCTGGCCAAGGCGGTCGATCAATCGGGGGTGGTGTTCGCCGTCACCCACAACTACACGGGTTATCCATTGGTGCGACAGGCGCGCGAGATGGTCGCGGCCGGCGACTTGGGAGAGGTTCAGGCGATTCGGGCGACTTATATTCAGGGTTGGCTGAGGACGCGGTTGGAAACATCGGACCAGAAGCAAGCGGCTTGGCGCACCGATCCGACGCGTAGCGGCGCCGCCGGCTGCTTTGGCGACATTGGCACACACGCCTACAACCTGGGGCGCTACATCAGCGGGCTGCTGCCGACCGACATTAGCTGCCACTTGCGAACCTACGAGTCGGGCCGGCAACTGGACGACTACGGCCATGCGGTGGTGCGGTTCGAGAACGGGGCGCTGGGCACGGTGACTGCCTCGCAGATCAGCCACGGCCGCGAGAACGACATTGCCATCGAAATCGACGGCACCAAGGGGGCGCTGCAATGGCGGCAGGAAGAGCCGAATGTGCTGGTCTTCCGCCGCAACGGCCATCCGCACGCGCTGTACACGCGCGACCCGAACGCGTCTTACATGAAGCCGACCGCCGTGGCGAGTTGCCGCTTGCCGAGCGGCCATCCGGAGGCGTTCTTTGAGGCGTTCGCCAACATCTACCGCTTTGCCTTCGACGACATGGCGCGGCGCGCCAGCGGCCAGAAGTTCGAGCGGACCAACACCATTTACCCCAACATCAACGATGGGGTGGAGGGAATGTATTTCATTCAGCAGAGCGTGGCCAGCGCCAAGGAGAATGGCGCCTGGTTGCCGCTCAAACATGCCCGCGCGCGCAAGTAGAGCGCGTGGGATTGCCGGTGCTTTGCGTCGGCCAGAGAATTTTCCTATTCTAAGTCGCGGCCACTAGTGGTTGCCGCCGCGCTGGCGCCGAGGCTGGCCACCGCGCGGGAAACCTGTAGACCGATCCTGACCGCGGCGCTCGTCTGTCGACGCAGGCATGGCGCCGCGAGCCAACTTAAATCACTGCCGCGATCGTGAGGAAACGCATGGCCGACAACGCCGCACAGCTCGACAACGTGATGCATGAGGATCGCGTATTTCCACCGCCGGCGGAGTTTGCGGCGCGAGCGAGCATCGGTTCGCTGGAGGCGTACGAAGCGCTATGGAAGCGGGCCGCGGGCGACATTGAAAAGTTTTGGGGGGAGCTGGGTCAGGAACTGCATTGGTTCAAGCCGTATTCGCAGGTGTTGCGCTGGAAGGAGCCGTTCGCCGAGTGGTTCGTCGGCGGGCAAACCAACGTGGCCTACAACTGCCTGGACGCGCATTTGAACACGCCGCGCAAAAACAAGGCGGCGCTAATCTGGGAGGGGGAGCCGGGCGAGCAGCGCGTGCTGACGTATCAAATGCTGCACCGGGAGGTTTGCAAGTTCGCCAACGTGCTCAAAGGGCTGGGCGTGAAGCCGGGGGACGTGGTTTCGATCTACATGCCGCTGGTGCCGGAGTTGGCGGTGGCGCTCTTGGCGTGCGCGCGGATCGGGGCGGTGCATTCGGTGATTTTTGGCGGCTTTTCGAGCGAGGCGATCGCCGACCGCAATAACGACGCCAAGGCGAAGATTCAGATCACGGCGGATGGCGGCTGGCGGCGCGGACACCAGTTGGCGCTCAAGGCGAATGTCGACGCGGCGCTCGCCAAGTCGCCGACGGTCGAGAAATGCGTCGTTTTCCGGCGGACCGGCGCGCCGGTCGAGATGCAGGCGGGTCGCGACTTTTGGTGGCATGACCTGATGGCCGAGGCGTCGGCCGATTGCCCCGCCACGCCGATGGACAGCGAGGCGCCGCTGTTCATCCTGTACACCAGCGGCTCGACGGGCAAACCCAAAGGCATCAAGCACACCACCGCCGGTTACAACCTGTTTGTCAAGAAAACAACCGAGTGGGTCTTCGACCTGCGAGAAGAGGACACATTTTGGTGCACCGCCGACATCGGCTGGGTGACCGGGCATAGCTACGTCGTGTATGGCCCGCTCTCCTGCGGCGCCACGACGGTGATGTACGAAGGGGCGCCGAACTGGCCGAACGAAGGTCGGTTTTGGGAGATCATCGAGCGCTATCGGGTGAGTATTCTCTACACCGCGCCGACCGCGATTCGCGCATTCATCAAATGGGGCGACCAGTGGTTGGAAGGCAAGGACCTCTCGAGTTTGCGGCTGTTGGGCACGGTGGGCGAAGGCATCAACCCGGAAGCCTGGATGTGGTACCACCAGCGCGTGGGCAAGGAACGATGCCCGATCGTGGACACCTGGTGGCAGACCGAAACGGGGGGCATCATGATGAGTCCCTTGCCCGGCGCCATCGCCGCCAAGCCGGGTAGTTGCACGCGGCCGCTGCCGGGGATTATTCCGGCGATTGTGAACCAGGCGGGCAAGCCGGTGCCGCAAGGCGCGGGGGGCTGGCTGGTGATGGAGAAGCCGTGGCCGGGCATGCTGCGCGGCATTTGGGGAGACGACCAGCGCTACCGCGAGCAGTACTGGTCGAAGATTCCGGGCAAGTACCTGGCCGGCGACAATGCGCGCTGCGACGCCGACGGCTACTATTGGATCATGGGGCGCATCGACGATGTGATCAACGTCTCTGGCCATCGGTTGAGCACGATCGAAATCGAAAGCGCGCTTGTCAGCCATCCACGGGTGGCGGAGGCGGCGGCGGTCGGTCGACCAGATGAGCTCAAGGGGCAAGCGGTGGCAGTGTTCGTCACGCTCAAGGACTCGAACCCAAGCGACGCCTTGAAGGACGAGTTGCGCAAACACGTGCGTCAGGAGATTGGCGCCTTGGCGCAGCCCGACGATATTCACTTCGCCGGCGCGCTGCCGAAGACGCGCAGCGGTAAGATCATGCGGCGGCTGTTGCGCGACATTGCCGAAGGCAAGGAGACGGTGGGCGACACCACGACGCTGGAAGATTACACGGTGCTGGCCAAGCTGCGCGAAGAAGAGTAGGTGGGGCAGCGCGACCCGCTAGCAGACCGTGGCGGGTTCTGGATTGCGGGCGACCTCGAAGCCGAGATCTTTGAGCATGCGATAGTCGTCGTCGGCGTCCTGCCCCTTGGTCGTGAGATAGTCGCCGACAAAGATCGAATTGGCGGGATACAAGCCGAGCGGTTGCAAGCTGCGCAGGTGCAGTTCGCGTCCGCCGGCGATGCGTAGCTCGCAGGTCGGATTGACGAAGCGCAGCATGCACAGCACTTTGAGGCAGTAGCGCGGGTTGAGGCCGCCGACGCCGGCGAGCGGCGTGCCGGGGATGGCGTTCAAGAAATTGATGGGGATCGAGTCGACGCCGAGGCGGCGCAGATCGAACGCCATATCGACGATGTCACCCTGCTGCTCGCCCATGCCGATGATGCCGCCGGAGCAGAGCTCCATGCCCGCCTCGCGCACGGCTTGCAGGGTGTCCAGGCGATCTTGAAAGGTGTGGGTAGAGCAGATTTCGGCGTAGTGGCTTTCGCTGGTGTTGAGATTGTGGTTCACGCGGTCGACGCCACAAGCGGCCAGGCGCCGCGCCTGCTCGGGCTTGAGCAAGCCGAGGCAGGCGCAGATCTTGAGGTTGTAGGTCTCTTTGATCTTGGGCACGATGTTTTCGATCGCGGCAATCTCACGCTCGTTGGGGCCGCGCGCCGAGATGACGATGCAATAGGTTTTGGCCTGCGACTCGGCGGCCATCTTTGCGCCGGCCAGCAGCTTGTCTTCGCTCAGCAGGTTGTAGCGCGGAATCTCGGCGTCGGAGACTTTAGATTGCGAACAATAGGAGCAGTCTTCCGGGCAGAGACCGCTCTTGGCGTTCATTAGGAAATAGAGCTGGACTTTGTTGCCAAAATGTTGACGGCGGACGCGGTAAGCGGCGGCCAGCAGATCGACCAGTTCATCGTCTGGCGAGCGGAGAATGGCCTCGGCCTGGGCGCGTTGCAGTTCGCCGCCGGAGAGCACCAGGTCGGCCACAGCCTGCCAGCGGCTGGCGGGCGATGCGGACGCAGGCGATGTCAGTGCGGACGATGCGGCTGAGGTCGACATGCAACTTGGCTCTCGGAGACGCTTTTCCAATTGGCTACAGCCTTCTTACGATATCCACTAGGATGAATGGCACAAGTCCGCGGCCGGCCCCGCGGGTGGCCGCGCGGCGGGGTAGAATGTCGTAAATCAGAGTTTCATAACCAGTTCTTGCGATTTCACCATGCCGCGCCTGCATCAGGTTCGCTACGGTTCGCTGGGCATGATCGGCGGCTTTGTGGCGGCCGACGCCACACGGTATGGCCGCGGCACGCGGGTGGTGCTGCGCAGCGATCGGGGATTGGAACTGGGCCAGGTGCTCTCGCCGCCCGAGGGGGATGATCCGGAAGGCGAGACCGCGGGACTCGTCTTGCGGGCGGTGACGCCAGAAGACGAACTACTGGAAGCGCGGCTGCAGAAGAATCGCGATCGCGCCTACGAGGCGTGCGCGGCAAAGATCGCCGAGCATGGACTGCCGGTGGCGCTGATGGACGTGGAGCAACTTTTCGACGGGCAGACGCTGGCGTTTTATTTCTTGGGGGAGACGACGCCGGAGTTGACCGCGATCACCGACGAGTTGGCGGAAGCGTACGAGGCGCAGGCGCAGATTCGCAAATTCGCCGAAACGTTGCTGGCCGGCTGCGGACCCGATTGCGGCACGGGCGAGGCTGGCGGCTGCGGAAGCTGCGCGACGGGCTGCGCGGTGGCCGACGCCTGCGGGGTTCGCGGACGCGCGGCGCGCGCACCATGATGGATTGACTCTCGCTAGGCGCCGCTGGCCGTGCCACGCAGCAACTGGCCAGCCTGGGCGAAGTGCTTGCCGTTCTCCACATAGTGCTGTGCGCTGTAGCCGTTCATCTCGACCTCATGCGGTTCGAGCGGGCGCTTGATCTTGCCCGGCAGTCCCATGACGAGCGAGCCAGGGGGAATCTGCACCCCCTCGGGGATGACGCAGCCGACGGCGATGATGGAATTGGCGCCGACGCGGGCGCCGTTTTGGACCACGCTTTTCATGCCGACCACCACGTTGTCTTCGATGGTGGCGCCATGCACGATGGCGCCATGCCCCACCGTCACGCCGTCGCCAATTGTGGTGGGAAAGCCGGGATCGGCGTGCAGCACGGCGGCGTCTTGAATGTTCGAGCCGCGGCCGATGCGGATGGGCGCGCAGTCGCCGCGAATTACGGCGCTAAACCACACGCTGGAGTCGGCGGCGATGGCGACATCGCCCACCACCACGGCGCCAGGGGCAATGTAGACCGACGAGTGAACCAGGTCGGCGCGAAAGACCGGGGGCGTGGTTTCCATGTGCGAAGTTTGTCCGTTGCGGGTGAGAGTCGGGGGGGGCTGGGCGTCAATCAAACACGAAAGGACAGTCCAGTGCAAGCAACGCGGGGCGCTTACTTGGCGCGTAGATAGCCGGCGCTGGACTGGAAGTATTTGCGCCGCCGCGAGGAGACATGTTCGGCGGCTTCGCGCTGCTGCGCTTCCAGATCGGCCCGGTTGGCCTGGCACAGCCGGCAACCGACGACTTCCAAATGAAAGCGGACGTACTCGGCGGCCTCGCCGACAAGCACGCCCAACAGATAACTGCCCAATTGCTCGCGGGCGGGGCAACTGAGGCGGTGGCGGCGCCAGATTTCGCCGAGCGAGTGGACTCCGGCGTCGCGCCGCGAGTGGATGAGCGCCAACTGGGCGCGTAACTGGACATCGGCGCGAATAGCGTCTTCGAGGCGAGACATCTCTCCGGCGGGGAGCGCCTCGTCGAGATAGGCCTCCAGGTCTTGGGGGCGCGGCGAGTGGCTCATCCGGGCGCCTCCGCCAGTTCGGGGAAGACGTCTTGCGGCAGGCCTTGCTTCTTGAGCGTGGATTTGAGGCGAGCCAGAAACTCGAATTTGTAATTCGCCACGGTTTGCTCGGAGGCGCCGAGCGCCAGGGCGACCTCCTTGTTCGCCAGGCCGCGGACGAACAACAACTCCGCGCATTTGATCTTTTCCCAATCACCGCGCTCGCGCCAGCGCTCGATCTGATCGGCCAGCGCCGCCACCAGCGCTTGCTCCTCGATCTGGCGCCGCTCGCCGCTGCGCATGATGCTGCTTGCGCCGCGTCCGCCGCCGGGCAGTTCCCAGGCGCTGGCGCTGGTTGAATCGGCGGTGAGCGGAATGGTGGGGCGGCGACCTTCGCGGCGCAGATGATCTGTGAGCTTATGCGCGGCGATACTGAACAGGTAGCTTTCCAGCGGGCGGCCGCCATCGTAGTTCGGCAAGCTGGTAAGGAAGCCGATGAAGGTCTCCTGCACCACATCTTCGCTGGTGGCGCGGCTGCGGAGCCGGCTTTCGACAAAGGCCAGCAGGCGCCCTTCGAAACGCTCGATCAATTCTCCCCAGGCCGAGTCCTCACCACGCCGCACGCGATCGATCAACAGACGATCGAACTGGGTTGGCGCTGGCATACGTACACAGAGCTCTGGTTGGATATCGAGGCGCTCGGGCGCCGTGGCATGACGATAGTTTACTCGGATGGCCAGGGAGACGGAAACGCGCGCTCGGCGCTCAGCCCTTGACCGCAATCGTGGCCAGCCCCACCACCGCCAGCGCCACCAAGCCGGCGGCCAGTTTCAAGCGGCCACTGTAATAGCCGCGCGTGGCCGTATCGAGCTTGAGATAACCGAGCAAAGTGGCGAGCATCAACAGCACCGCGGCGCCGATCACTCCGGCCGCCAAGGCTTGCTGGCGATTGTGCATCCCCCGCCATTGGCGCAACAGGTCGCGGTGGTCGCGGTCGCCAAAGCGAAGCATGGCGTGCGCCTCGTAGTAGGTCATGCCCGAGGGGCCAACCGCCGGGCCGGTCCAGATGACGGGGCGCTTGCCACGACGGACCTCTGCGGCGTTGAACTGTTTGCTGGCGCCGGGACCAAGCATCAGATCGACGTAGCTTTGGGTCATTTCTTCCAGCACGCCGGCTAAGGCGGTGCGGGCTTCTTGCTGCGTGGCGTACAAGGGGCCGGTGCTGCCGGTGATGACAAAGTCGCCTTGCTCATCGAGCCGTTGCTGCGGCGGGGCATCGACCCACGAGGGGCGTTTGCTGGCCTGGTTGGGATCGATGGCGTCGGCGTCGACTTGAATGGCGCGCTGCGCTGTCGACTCTTGGATCGCGTCGTGAGTTTCGCGTTTCGCCTCGGCGAGCGCGGCGGCGACTTCGTGCTTGGCCTCCTCGAGTGCAGCGGCCGTCTCCTGCTTAGCCTCTGCCATCGCGCGGGCTGTTTCATCGCGCACTTCTCGTTTGGCGTCAACAAGCGCCCGGCGCACTTCGTCGTAGTCGCTGCCGAGGGCCCAGCCCACCGCGGCGTCGACGAGATGGCCGATATTGTCGTCGCCTTGGGCGGCGACCGGCTCGGCGGGCTCGATTGGTTCGGCCGGTTCAACAGGCGGAACGGGCGCCGGGGGCGCGGGCACAGCGGGCGATTGCGCCACCATCTCGGTCTTCGTAACCTCTGGGAGGGTGATGAGCAGGGCGCCTTGAGATTGGTCTACGTCGTACGATCTTTGGCCCTTTTCCTCGCGTGCGACTTGCACGGCAGCTAGCCGGTCGTAGACATCCTCCATGAGTTCGCCGCGACCGCGGCGGCGATATGAGCGGTCGGAACCGTCCAGGTACACGCGCACCACGCCGATTTGCGACTGCCGGGCGCCAAGTGGTTGGCGCCGCGAGAGACGGGCCACCTCGCGCAGTTCGACGGAGCGCTCGCCCGAGGCGCTGACCACCATCTTTTCCAGTTCGCTCAATTCGGGTCCGCGCTCGGCGGTGGGTTGGTCGGCATGGAACTTAGTCACCGCGTCGACAATCGCCAGGATGCCGGCGGCGAGATCAGTGGCTCGCACGCCGCGATCGGCGCATTGTTCTGGCGCCACCTTGATGTCGAGCGCGGCGACGGGGCGGCCATCCGCGCTGGCCAGACGCATCACGGGATTGAGACGCACGTGATTGCGGCGGTCCACTTCGCGCACGGTCACGAATTCCTCGGTTTCGCTGTCCGATTCGTGATCCCAGTGATGGCGATGATCGCGGAATGGTACTTTGCCGGCGAGCCACATGAACGCGAGGATGATGCCGATGACCCACAACCAACCGTGACGCCCATTGCGGCGATGCGCGCGCCGCGCGTCGTGCTGGTGCGGCTTTTTGCACTTGTTCCAGCCACAGGCCATGGCCAAGGGCGCCAGCGCCACCAGCGCGGTCAGCGATTCCGCTGAGCAGGCAAAAGTATCCATCGCAAGCGGGCACATCGCTGCATCCTCCTAAAAGCGGCGCCACGAGTCGCGGGCGCGCCAATGGGTCCATGGGCTACTGAGTTGAACGGCCACGGCAGCGATCGTCGCCACCGCCACGCCGAATTGATCGGGGAAGGGCCAGAACCACGACAGCATCCAGGACCAGCCACCATAGACGATCGTGGCCCACAAACTGAAACGGCGGCGGCGCTGCGGATCGGCCAGGCGCCACCAGCGCAGCACTGGCAACAAGAAACCAAAATAGGCCAGGTATGCGGTAAGGGTGGGGGAGCCATCGCCGCGATACAGGGCCAGCGCGGAGGGCGCGTGAGGCAACTGAACCGCATGATCGCGGAGATGCGAGTTCATGCTGTACGGCAGGTCGACCAGCAACATCCGATCGAGGCCCCAGGCGTAGTAGCCCAGCACCAAACCGCCAATCAGCAGCACAAAGCGGCGAGTCATTTCGTTGTCCGCGCGGACGCCATCGGCGAACCTGGCCGCCACAATCACCTCCCAGGCGGCGACCGTGCTAACGAGGGTGAGCCACATCATTTGCCCCAGGTCGAGATTGGCGAACGAATCGACGACAAAACAGGCCGCGGCGGCCACCAGCGCGCTGACCAACAGCGAGGTGACCAGTTCGGTCGCCTTTTCGCGCGAGGATTTGACCGGCAGCACGTAGGCGGTCGTTTCGCCGGTGAGCGGCGCGGCATAGGGCGCCGCCGACTGCTCGCCGCGCATTGCCGCTGGCGTCGCCTGTGGGGGAGGCGATGGTGAAAATTGCGGTGGCGAGGCGCCAAGCGCTGCGCCACCAGCGGCGGCCGTCGACTGCCGGCCCGCATTGACCAGGTGCCAGACGATGAGATGGATCAGATAAATCGGGATGGCGGTGAGCCAGAGCCAACTGGTGGACAGCACCAACAGACCCGCCAAGGCGATGATGGCGACCCGCAGAAAGATATTCAGGTCGGCCTTTTGCCAGGCGGAGTAAAGCTCGGTCCAGTTTTCTTTGATCGCCTTCCAAATGGGCTCTTCCGGCGCTGCGACCGGCAGCGGCGGTGGCAACGCGGGGGAAACGGCGGCCGCCGGCACATAAAGCATGGTGTCGCGGATTGGCGGAACGGGATTCGATCCGTTTTGGATATAGCTCGCCGTGCCACTCGCCGGCTGCGGCAGCGCGGCCAGGATCTCTTGCACCGATTGCGGGCGCTGGCTGGGGTCTTTATCGAGGATGCGTTCCAGCAGCGGACGGAACCGCGCGTCGACTTTGTTCAGATCGGGCTTGGCGGTGAGGTGCTTCATGAGCACCTCGCCCACGCTCTCGCCTTCGAACGGCACATGCCCGGTGAGCATCTCGTAGAGAATCACGCCGAGTGCGTAGAGGTCGATCTCTTTGCCATAGCGGCCGTTGGCCACTTCGGGGGCCATGTAGTGCACGGTGCCGACGCTTTCGGTTTGTCCGCTGCGACGGCTGGCCGAGATGAACTTCGACAGTCCATAGTCGCCGAGCTTGACGATGCCTTCGTCGCTGAAGATGTTGCCGGGCTTCAGGTCGCGATGGACGATGCCATGATCGTGCAGGTAGCCCACTCCGCCGGCGATGCCGTGCATCCAGGAGAGCACTTCTTCGAGCGGCATGCCGTTGGGGTTGCGGGCGATAACCTGATCGAGCGTTTCGCCGCCGACGTACTCCATGACCACCCAGGTGTCGTCGTCGGCGTCGCGGCGGATGTCGAACAGCGCCAAGAGGTTGGGATGCTTGACGTTCATGCAGTGAGCGACTCCGCGCAACTCGACATCGAGATTGCGGCGAATCAGCTTGAGCGCGACCTCCTTGCCGCCGTCGCTGGTGGCGTAGTAGACCTCGCCAAAGCCGCCGCGACCGATGCCCCGTTTGATCGTGTAGCCATCGACGGGGCGCGAGCCGCTGGGATACAAGAACTTGGTGGGGCCGCTGCGTGGCTCGCGCAGATTGCCGGGTTCCGTTGCAGGAAAGTTCATGACCGCACCATCGGTGTCCAGTGTCGCCGCTACTGATTTCATATCAGGATAAGCCTAAACCGCTTCCAGCGTGAACGAGAAATCTGGCCCGCTGACTGTCGAGCCGCGGCCAATTTCGGCTCGTTGCTGGTGGTCCTGTCCATCCACCGCGAACGAGTCCGTGGCTCGGCAGCAGAGCGTGCCCGCTTGCCGATACAACACCACATCTCTGGACCAATCGGGACAGACCACATGGCTGGCGGCGCCGGGTCCCAAGACGCACGATTCGGCCATGAGGATGACGCCATCGACCGAGGGTTGGGTTCGGTGGCGGCTGACAAATTCGAGCCGAGCGCTGGCGCTCAAGGCATGTGGCTTGCGGAACCGCAGCTTGACGCTCGATCCCAGTTCGATCAGGTCGCCGTCTTTGAGCGGGGCCAGTTCGGTGACGAGGGCGCCATTCAACCGGGTGGTGCGCACGGGTTCGAGCAGGTAACCCTCTCCCTCGCGGCGAATGCGGGCCTGCACCCGCGACAGATCGGCCAAGAGCGGGATATCGACCTGCGCGCCCGAGGTGGGCTGCCCCAGCGAGACCTCGTCTCCCTGGCAAACCAGAAACGCGCCAACTTCATCGACCCAGAGGACGAAGCGCTCGCCGCGCGGCTGCGAATGGTGATGGGCGGCATCGTGCATGGGGCTGCCGTTTTGGTGCGGCCGCGAACTGGGAAAGGTTGTCTCGGCGATCTTCATGCCGACCGCCGACCAGGCGCGACAGCGCGCGTCGCGAGCGGCGCGATCGTCGGGAGCAAGCTCGAGAATGGCGTCGGCATGCCCCAGGGCGTGATGCCAATCCTCGCTCGCCACGCAAGTGTGCAGCTCGGCGGCCAACTCGCGCAGGCGCCGTCCCTTGAGCCTATACTCTTCGAGCCACTCTCCCAACAACTTCATGCCGCCGGACAAGGGCATGGCCACGGAGAGTTCTGCCTCGGCCTCGGCGAAGCGGCCGCGGCGGGCCAATCGTTGAGCGGCGGCCATTTTCTCGGCCACCTGCCGCCAGCGGCGCGTGTCTTGGCTGGTGGCGCGGCGGCGTTCTAACTCGTCGAGCCGGCCCAGCGCCGCCCGGTAGTCGCCAGCCGCCACGTATTGTTCGACTTCGCTAAGCATTTGGGCGAGCATCTTCTCTCGAACCTTCGTCAGCCGGGCGGGCTCGGCGCCAAACAGGGCAGCGGCCTCGACATCGCGCCAACCGGCCAGTGTTTCGCCACGGGTCATGCGCTGTTCGCCGCGAGTCGCCATTTGCCCGGCGACTTTGGCCAACAACTTTTGAGCGGGGAGGAATTGCCTTAGCTCGGCGTCGCAGAGCAGGCGGCTGGCCTCTTCCAACTGGCCGCTGCGATAGGCCAGTTCTGCTGCTCGAAGTTTGCCGCGCCAGCTTTGGAACATGCTTGCTTCGTGCTCCGCCACGCCCCGACAAGAGATGGATCGCGCCCGCGATGGTTACAGACTAATCGAGATCGGGCCGGGCCGGCGAGACAGCCGCTGCCGCAGGCAGCCGCGTGTTCTGGTGACCGCGCAGGTGAAAATGGCGCGCGGCTGTCTCGGCCCAGCGGGGAAGCCTGGTTACTCCGTATCGGGCTTGGCGGCGACTTGCGGCGCGTCGTCCGCATCGGAGAAGTACTCGGTCACGTCGTCGACGATGTTGTCGGAGACCGGCTCGATAACGGGGATCTCTCCGCCGAAGCGGGCATCGCTGTTCACCAGCCGCTCGCTGACTTCGAGCTTGGTGTGCAGGTCGGCCAGCAGTTCCTTGACACGCCCGAGGCGGCTGTCGTCGAAGTTGTACTCGGCGGTGGTTTGGGCCGCCTCGACCATCTTGAGACGCGCGTCGACGTTTTGGACTTCGACCTCCAATTGACGCCGCTGGGCGATCATGTTCTCCAACTTGCGCTGGGCCGCATGCAGGCTGCGGTTGCGGGCCGCGGCGATTTCTCGCAGGCTCGACAAGGTGGCCTCATTGACCTTGTACCGCTCGAAGCGGCTGGCCAGATCGGCTCGGACGTCGTCGCGACTGTATTTGTGGCTGGCGTACTGGAAGACGTCGCCGCCTTGTTCCAGGTCGCCCTTCAACTTCAGCATGCTGGTCTTGTCCTGGGCGAGCTTCGACTCGGTGTCGGCGATCTGACGGGCGATTCGCTGAATCTCCACCTCTTCCTTGGCAATGGTGTACATGTTCTTGCGAATGTCGGGCACCAGGTTTTTGACCATCTGGCGCGCTCGCTCGATCTCGAACTCGATGGGCACGTTGTCCTTGACGGAATCCTTGACCCAGCCGACCGACGTGCCGACATAGCTGCAGGCGTCTCGGCCGAAGAACAAGGTTCCCAGGAGCACGGCGATCCCGCTCCCGATGACAAGCTTCTTAATCATCGACTCATCCATCCTTTCCCTAAACCCAAGCGTGCCGCGGGTCTCGTGCACTTGCTGGCTTGGCGATTCGAGCGCCACAACGGCGCTGCTCAGAGAGGTAAGTCGCCGGTTTGGGGAAATTCTTGGGATTGAGGCAAGACTTTTTTGCGCTGGGCGCGGTTGATGAGCGGCCGGCGGCGGGGAACGGAATCGCCCCCCATTGCCCCGGCCGATATGATGAATAGTACTTACCAGGACTGGATTTGCGATTCGATGCCTGAGCACTCCGCCAGTACGAGCAACCACTCGCCGTTCGATCCCACCCTCGACGCGCCGATTTCGGCCCGTGCGACCGAGGTCAGTAGCCTGTCGCCTGTCGCGGGGCCGGCGCGGCACGTGGCCCTGGTGGAGGGGAGCGGGCCCGAACTGGGGGACGAGCTAGCGCTCATCTTGCGCACCCGGCTGCGAGCGGCCGCGTTGGTGCTGTTTCTTGGCTCGGGCATGTTCTTGGCCTATGGGCTTTATTCGCCGGCGCCTGCTCGCGAGGCAAGCCTGCTGTTGACCGCGTTTCACGTGGTGCTGGTGCTGGTGTTGGGTTCGACAGCGCTATTTTTGTGCGCTCGTTGCCCGGGGCGGCTCAACCGGCTGCGCTGGCTGGAACTGTTGGTGTTTGGGCTAACGGCGGCGTTTTTCGTGGTGATGCAGCACGAGGCGTTTGCGCACTACGCCAAGACGCATCAGCCGATGAGCCTGATGGCGATGATGAAGGCGGTGATCACGTACTGGTACGCGCTGATCTTCACGTATGCGATCTTCATTCCCAACTCGCCCCAGCGGGCGGCGCCGGTGGTGGGCCTGATGGCGGCGGCGCCAGTGGTGGGCACGCTATTGGCGCGGCAGAAGTTCGCGCTGGTGGCCGAAGTAGCCGACATGAACCAGATGGTCGAGATGGTCATGATGATGGTCATCGCGTTCATCGCGGCGATTTACGGCATCTACAAGATGGGCGCCTTGCGGCGCGAGGCATACGAAGCGCGGCAATTTGGCCAATATCGATTGCGCGAACGAATTGGCGCGGGGGGCATGGGCGAGGTGTTTTTGGCCGAACACCAAATGCTGAAACGCCCCTGCGCGATCAAGCTTATCCGACCGACCCAAGCGGGCGATCCGCGGGCGCTGGCGCGCTTCGAGCGCGAGGTGCGCACCGCCGCGCGATTGTCGCATTGGAACTCGATTGAGATTTTCGACTACGGCCGAGCCGCCGACGGCACTTTTTACTATGTGATGGAGTATCTGCCGGGCCTAAGCCTGGCCGACCTGGTGCGACGCCACGGCCCCTTGGCGCCCGAGCGAGTGGTGCATCTGTTAACGCAGACCTGCGACGCGCTGACCGAGGCGCACGCGATGGGGATGATTCACCGCGACATCAAGCCGGGCAACATCTTCGCGGCGCAACGGGGGGGCGTGTACGACGTGGCGAAGTTGCTCGACTTTGGCCTGGTGCGACCGGTCGCCACCACGGCCGACCTGCAACTGACACTGGAAGGATCGATCACCGGATCGCCGCTGTACATGTCGCCAGAGCAGGCGCTGGACGAATCGCCCGATGGACGAAGCGACATCTACTCGCTGGGCGCGGTGGCGTATTTTTTGTTGACGGGGCGGCCACCGTTCGAGGCGGCCAAGCCGCTGCAGGTGTTGTTTGCCCATGCGCATCAAGAGCCGACGGGGCCCGCCGCGATGAACGGCGACGTGCCCGACGATCTGGATCGCGTGGTGCTGCGCTGCCTGGCCAAACAGCCGGGGGATCGCTATCAAACGGCGGATGAGTTGAAGCGTGCCCTGGAGGATTGCTGCTGCGCGGGACACTGGGACAGCGCCGCGGCGGCGGCGTGGTGGCAGGAGCAAGCGGGGCGCGAGCCGGCGCTGGCAGAGGTCTGACACCTGACGCGGCGCAGCGAAAGGGCCCTCGCCGAATCGGTAGAGGGCCCAGGCTGTGCGCGATTCACGCGGTGGCTTATTTCTTCTTTTCGAGGTGCATGGTGTGCTTGCGGAGGCGCGGGCAGTACTTGCTCAGCTTGAGCTTTTCGCCCCCCGGCTTGCGGCGCAGCACGTAGTTGTAATCGCCGGTCTCCTCGCAAACGAGGAACACGGTTTCGACTTTCTTTTTCGACTTGGCCATGGCTTGGCTCCGCGGAGCGGCTCCGACGAGGGATCGGCGGTGAATGATCGGGAACTTGGGATTTTAGCCCTTTGGCCCCCTGGGCGCATAGGGGGAAGTTGGCGATGGCCGCGCGCGATTTTGGCGGGTCATCGCCGCGCTGACGGCCGGCTGCTTGCTAGTGGGCGGCCGGCTGCTTGCCATGGGCGCGGCGGGCAGCGCGAAGCTGGGCGCGGGCCTGGGAGACCGCCCGATCGCGCAGCGCGAGCCGCTCTGGCGAATGGGCCGGCTTGGCTTGCGCCGATTGAAGCTGCTCTTCGATGACGGCCACATCGAGCTTGTCGGACATGACCGCGCGGGGGGTGAGGACGGTCACGACGTTGCCGAGCACCTGCGCGAAGCCGCCATCGATGTAGAGCCGGGTGGTGACGCCGGCCTCGACCATGCGCAGTTCGCCAAACCCCAACCGCCCAATGACGGGGGTATGTCCGGGGGCAATGCCGATCTCGCCGTCGAACAACGGCAGGACCACGAATTGCGCGGCATGCTCGAAGACGGTGGCCTCGGGAGTGACCACGATGCACTCCAGGACGTCGACTCGAGCATGAGCTACATCAGGCACGCCTGTGGTCACTCCGGCGGAATGTGTGTCGGACATGGCTCTTGGGGGTTGGCGCCTGGTGGCGGTATTGGGATGTGGGCTCGACGAACGATGGGTGGCGGGTCAACTACTTCTTGGCGGCCTTCTTGGCTTGTTCTTCGGCCTGCTCGATGACGCCGACATACATGAAGGCGCTTTCGGGCAGGTGATCCCACTTGCCGTTGCACAACTCCTCGAAGCTGCGGATCGTCTCGGCCAGCGGCGTGATCTCGCCCGGCTTGCCGGTGAAGACTTCGGCGACCAAGAAGGGCTGCGACAGGAAGCGCTCGATGCGGCGGGCGCGATGCACCACCAGCTTGTCCTCTTCGCTCAGTTCGTCGACGCCGAGGATGGCGATGATGTCCTTGAGTTCGCGATAGCGCTGCAAGATGCCTTGCACGCGGCGGGCAACGGCGTAATGCCGATCGCCGACGTAGGCCGGATCGAGGATGCGGCTGGACGAGGCCAAGGGATCGACCGCAGGGTAGATGCCCTTTTCGGCGATCGAGCGTTCCAGGTAGAGAAACGCGTCAAGCTGGCCGAACGCAGTGGCCGGCGCGGGATCGGTGGGATCATCCGCCGGCACGTAGACGGCCTGCACCGAGGTGATGGCGCCCTTGTCGGTGGAGGCGATCCGCTCCTGCAGCGCGCCCATCTCGGTGGCCAGCGTGGGCTGATAACCCACGGCGGACGGCATGCGCCCCAAGAGGGCCGACACCTCGCTGCCCGCCTGCGAGAAGCGGAAGATGTTGTCGATGAATAAGAGGACGTCGGCGCCGGTGGTGTCGCGGAAGTTCTCGGCGATGGTGAGTGCCGAGAGGGCGACGCGGAGGCGGGCGCCCGGCGGCTCGTTCATCTGACCGAAGACCATGCTGGTTTGCTCGATGACGCTGCGGCCGGTGTCGCCGATTTTGGCTTCTTGCATTTCGAGCCAGAGGTCGGTTCCTTCGCGGGTGCGCTCGCCCACGCCGGCGAACACCGAGTAGCCGCCGTAGCTGCTGGCGATACGGGCGATCAGCTCGGTGAGAATGACCGTCTTGCCGAGACCGGCCCCGCCGAACAGGCCGGCCTTGCCGCCGCGGACAAACGGCGTGAGCAGGTCGATCACCTTGATGCCCGTCTCAAAGACCTCTGTCTTGGTCGAGAGGTCGGACATTTCGGGCGCGTCGCGGTGGATGCTCCAGCGCTCCTGGGCATCGATCGGGCCGCGGTTGTCGATCGGGTCGCCCAACAGGTTGAGCACGCGACCGAGCACACCCTTGCCGACCGGGACCGACAGCGGCCCGCCGGTGTCGAGGCACTCTTGTCCGCGGATGAGCCCTTCGGTGCTGCCGAGCGCGACGCAGCGGATGCGATTGCCGCCCAGGTGCTGTTGCACTTCGCCGGTGAGATCGACCTCGACCCCCTTGTTGTTGGCCTTGATCTTGATGGCGTTGTAGATCGCCGGGAGTTGACGTTCTGGAAACTCGGCGTCGAACGTGGAGCCAATCACCTGGGTGATGTGGCCAACTTTGGCGGACTGGCCGTTGGCGCCGGCGCGGGAGAGTTGCGAGGTAGCCATGTGGATGCCTTTGCAGCGGCTGGTGGGTGAATGTGTGTGGTTATTGTGTGATTGGCAGGCCGTGCCGGTGGACTAACCCTTGAGGGCCTCCACGCCGCCGAGCACATCGAGCAGTTCGCTGGTGATCTGCGTTTGGCGAGCGCGGTTGTAGGTCATGCTGAGCATCTTGATCAGGCCATCGGCGTTCTCGGTCGCCGATTTCATGGCGATCATGCGGGCTACTTGCTCGCTGACCGCCGCATCGAGAAAGCACTTGAACAGCCGAACTTTGAAGCTGGTGGGGACCACTTCTTCCAAGATGCTGGCGGCCGAGGGCAAGAACTCGTACGGCACGTGTGAGGGAGTGGCCTCGGCCTTTTCCGCTCCGCCATCGAGCGAACCGAGCGGCAGCAGGGTTTCGACCACGGCGACTTGTCGCGACACGCTGATGAACCGTGTGTAGGCGACGTCGAGCCGGTCGATTTCGCCGGTGATGTACTGCTCCAGATAGCAACTGGCCAGCAGGTCGACTTCGTCGAACGAGGGCTTGTCTTCAAAATGGGTGAAGCTGGTGTCGACCGCGAGGTTACGAAACTTGAACGCCGTCAGGCCGCGCTTGCCCGACACCGAGACGGTGACGCGTGGCACGGCGGCCTTGAGCTCCTGCAAGCGGGGGAGCGACTGGCGGAGGACATTGGAGTTGTAACCGCCGCAGAGGCCGCGGTTGCCGGTAAGCACCAGCAGAGCGGCGTGCTTGGTTTCTGCGCGCTCTTCGAGCAGCGGATGGCTGACCTCGAGGCCGGCGTGGGCCAGATCGGCCACCAACTGGGTGATGCGGCGTGTATAGCTGGTGGCCGCGGCGGCGCGGTCCATCGCTTTTTTGAAGCGCGCGGTCGCGATCAGCTCCATGGTCCGCGTGATCTTGCGGATGTTGCGGATCGACTTGCGACGTTTATCGAGTGCTCGGGCCTTGGCCATGAGTCGTTGCTTCCCGTGAAACTAGGCGACCTTGGCCGCTTCGCGCTGTTTGAGATGCTCGGCGGCGAAGCGCTTTTGGAAGTCGGCGATCGCCTGCTCCACTTCGCGCTCGGTTTCGTCGTCGATCTTCTTGGTGTCGCTGATCTTTTGGACGAGCGACGAGCGCTCCTCGCGAACGAACTGCAAGAAGCCCTTTTCCCAGGTATGCACCAGTTGCGTGGGGATCTTGTCGAGATGGCCGCGCGTGCCGGCGTAGATGCTAAGCACCTGGTCGGTGACGTTCATCGGCTGGTACTGGCCCTGCTTGAGCAGTTCGACCATGCGATAACCGCGGTCGAGCCGCGATTGCGTGGCGGCGTCGAGATCGGTGCCGAGTTGGGCAAACGCCTCCAACTCGCGGAAGGCGGCCAGATCGAGCCGCAAACCGCCGGCCACCTTCTTCATGGCCGGAATTTGTGCCGAACTACCCACCCGCGACACCGAGATGCCGACGTTCATGGCCGGACGCTGACCGGAGAAGAACAGGTCGGGCTGCAGATAGATCTGGCCGTCGGTGATCGAGATGACGTTGGTGGGAATGTAGGCGGAGACTTCGCCTTCGAGCGTTTCGACGACGGGCAACGAGGTGAGCGAACCGCCCCCCAGTTCCGCACTGAGCTTGGCCGAACGCTCCAGCAGGCGGCTATGGAGATAGAACACGTCGCCGGGGAACGCCTCGCGACCTGGCGGCCGCCGCATGAGCAGGGCCATCTGGCGATAGCCGGCGGCCTGCTTGGAGAGATCGTCGTAGACAATCAAGGCGTGGCCGCCGTTGTACATGAAGTGTTCGGCCATGGCGGTGCCGGCATACGGGGCGATGAATTGCAGCGGCGCCGGATCGCTGGCGCCGGCCACGATCACCGTGGTGTAGTCCATGGCGCCGTGTTTGCGCAAGGCCTCGATCACACCGGCGACGGTCGATTCTTTCTGGCCGATGGCGACGTAAAAACACTTCACGCCGGAGTCGCGCTGATTGATGATGGCGTCGACGCCGATGGCGGTCTTGCCGGTCTTGCGGTCGCCGATCACCAGCTCGCGCTGGCCGCGGCCGATCGGGGTCATGGCGTCGATAGCCTTGATGCCGGTTTGTAGCGGCTCGCGCACCGGTTGACGTTCGGCCACGCCGGGGGCGGGGCTCTCCACCGGGCGCGACTCGCTGGTGACGATGGGGCCCTTGCCGTCGAGCGGGTTGCCGAGCGGATCGACCACGCGGCCAATCACGGCGTCGCCCACCGGCACGCTAAGCAAGCGCCCGGTGCTGCGGACCTCGTCTCCCTCGGTGATGCCGAGGAAATCGCCGAGAATGATCACGCCGACCGAGTTTTCTTCAAGGTTGAAGGCCAGCCCGTAGACGCCATTGGCGAACTGCACCATTTCGCCGGCCATGACGCCGGAGAGGCCGTAGACGCGCGCAATGCCGTCGCCCGCCTCGATCACGCGTCCGACTTCACGGACGTCGATCTGCGATTGAAAGTTTTCAATTTCCTGCTGGATAACTGAAGCGATCTCGTCGGCTTTGAATTTCATGGACGCTCCTGCTGATAATCTGCCCGCTGAGACGTTGTAGCTGGGTGGCGACGGAGTTGTCGTAAACCGTGTCGCCCACGCGCAAGACAACGCCGCCGATCACATGGGGATCGACGCGGGGAACCAGGACCGGCTCGCGACTGAGCATGTCGCGAATCCGATCGTTGAGTTGTTGAGACGATTGGGAATCGAGCGGCGTGGCGGTGACGACTTCGACCCGCACGCGGCCGCGTAGCTCGTTGAACAGGTCATGGGCGGCGCGGTGCACGTCGCGAATGGCGTTGAGACGGCCACGACGCGCGAGCACCTTGAGAAAATTCACGGTCAATGGCGCCAAGCGAGCGCCGAGCACGCGATCGATGATGCGCTCTTTTTCGTCGATCGAGATGACGCCGGAGTTGAGCAACGCCTCGAACTGAGGATGCGGATCGAGCGCTTGGGAGACGACCGCGTCCAAGTCGGCGATGAGGGCGTCGGTTTGGCCGGCGCTTTCACTGGCGCCCAAGAGCGCCTTGGCGTAGATCGCCCCGAGCTGTTGGCGCGCGGGATCGACGTTGGCGGTGGGCTTGGGCGACGACTCTTGGTTCGACATGCGGTTGACTCCTAGCCGCGACCTGCGCTGCCGGCGGGAAACCGCTCCAGCGACTCTTGGATAAGCCGCTGGTGGCGACCCGCGTCGAGCTCGTCGCGCACGATTTTGCCCGCCAAATCAACGGCCATGCGGCCGCTCGACTCGGCCAGTTCCTTGAGCGCGGCGCCCTTGGCGGTTTCGATGTCGCGGACAGCGCGATCTTTGATGTCGGTGGCGTCGGCAGTGGCCTTGTTGAGCATCTCCTGGCTGGCCTGCGTGGCGTCGCGGCGGGCCTGATCGAGCATCGCCTTCACTTCGTCCTGGGCGCCAGTCAACCGCTTGTCGTACATCGCCAGCAGGTTTTTGGCCTCCTGGTGCGTGCGATTGGCGGCCTCGATCTGCTCGGCAATCGTCTGCTCGCGCCGGTCGAGCCCCTCGGCGATCGGCTTCCAGGCGAACTTGCCGAGAATGAACACCAACAGCAGAAAGACGACCGCCGTGTAAACCGCCAGATCGACATCGGTGGTCAACGGGTTGGTGTCGCCATGTTCGCCGCCATGCTCGGCCTCGCCGTGGCCAGCCTCGGCATGCGCGGCGTCATGCGTCGCCGCCGGGGTGGGATGTTCGGCGGCTTCTTGTCCAACGGCCAAACTTGCCGAAAAGCACCAGGCGGCCAGGGCGCACCAGGCGACGACGAGCGATGAACGAAGCACCTGCGATCTCATAAGTCAGGCTCTTTCCTGCGCGTGCGGACCCGAGCGCCCCTGGGCCAACCGCTGGCCACAAGGGCGCGCTTGCCAAACCAAGTCGCTTAGCCCTGCATGCAAACGATCAGCGCGAAGAACGTGGCGCCCTCGATCAGGGCCGCCGCGATCAACATGGCCGTTTGGATGTTGCCGGCCACCTCGGGCTGACGGGCCATGCTCTCCACCGCGTTGCCGCCGATGCGGGCAATGCCCAGGCCGGCGCCAATGATGATCAGGCCCGCGCCAAACGCGCCGCTGAAGCTGATGAGCGGCTGAGCGGCCGCGGCAGCCTCTTGAGCCATGGCTGGCGAGGCCATGAGCAACATCACCACGCACAGAGCGGCAATTTTGAAGAACTTGTTCACTAGAGTCGTCTCCTCTTACGGGTTGCCAGAACGATGGATTCAGAAAAACCAAATGTGTAAACGGTCATCAGTGCGGGTGAACCGCCATGCCGATGAACAACGCGGACAAAAACGTGAAGATGTACGCCTGAATGAACGCCACCATCAGCTCGAGCATGTTGAGCGCCACCGCGCCCAACACGCTGGCGGGCATAACGCCATACCAGGCCATGCTGCTGGCGCTGACGGCGATGAAGCCGA
The DNA here is from genome assembly GCA_019694455.1 of Pirellulales bacterium. Taxonomy (NCBI): domain Bacteria; kingdom Pseudomonadati; phylum Planctomycetota; class Planctomycetia; order Pirellulales; species Pirellulales bacterium. Next base: position 72,029 of record JAIBBY010000014.1, on the reverse strand, counting down.
GGATGACGGAGAGCACCAGGTGACCGGCGAACATATTGGCGAGCAAGCGGACAGCCAACACGAAATGCTTGACGAGCAACCCAAACAACTCGATCCCAAAAATGAAGGGAATGACGAAGATGGCGATCGGCTTGGGCAGGTCCATGTGCGGCACCAGCCCCTTGAAGAAACCGACGGCGCCCATTTTTTTCATGCCCGCGCCCACTACGACGGTAAAGGTGCAGAGCGCCAAAGCGGCGGTGACGCCCATGGCGCCGGTGGGGGTGCCGCTCCAGGGGAGCATGCCAATCAAGTTGCAGGACAAGACAAAGAAGAAGACGGTCCAGAGGTACGGCAGGAACTTGTCGCCGTCGTGGCTGCCGATCGCGGGTCGGGCAATGCCATCGCGAATAAAGACCAGGAAGGCTTCGAACAGATTCCAGATGCGACCCTTGGGGGCGCCCGCCGTGACGACGCGCTGCGCGACCCAGATGAACACAATCGCCATCACGACGGCGATGACTGTTTCGAGCACCATGAACTTGGTGATTTTGAGGTCGATCGGCTGAAACGGAGCTGGCAGTTCGATCGACATCTTGCCGGCAAAGGGCTGTGGAATGTGCCACTTGCCGCCGAGGCTCATCGGCAACTCGAAGTAGGTCGAGTCTTGAACGTGCGAGATGTGATGTGCGACGTCAGATGCCATAACGGGTCACCCTATCACCGACGAGGAGCCAGCCGGGGCGCCGGCAGGCCTTGCAACTGAAGACCGACTTCGACGGCCAACGTGACCAGATAGAACACGATCAACTGATACCAGGCGCCAGCCGCGACAAGCCGATCGCCTTGCAAGTAAATCCAAAGCGCGCCGGCCAAGGGCGCGGTCATGCGAAAGAGCATCGCCAGCAGCATGCCGGCGAGCGCCTGATCGGGCCTGGCGCGCTGCGCCAGCCGGCTGGCGACCAGCGCCGCCTCGGCGCCGCCAAGGCAGAGCACTGCGGCGAGCGACGCGGCGAGCAGCCCCCACATGCCATACAGTGCAAAACCAATCGAGCCGGCGATGAGCAGCGTAAGAAGGGTAGCCACAGCGAGCAGCGCACAGCCGCCCGCCAACCCACGAGGGGCACTGGGCAACCACCCAACTGCACGCGCCGCGCTCACAATCGCTCTTTCGCCTTGCAAAGTCACGACCGCCGCCGATGACGATCGTCTGATTGACCCAACCGACCCGAGTTCGACAGCCGAACGAGATGCCACATTCCGAGCACCAGCCCAAGCACGGCGCCAATCGAAACCAACACCGGCCGCGTGCCCAACCAGGAATCGATCCCGAAACCAATGAGGGCCGGGACCGCCATCTCGAGGGCGACAGTGATGGCAACAGTTGCCCACTGGGCGGCAATCGCCAAGGGAGCACGATCATCGGGCGTGGGAACCACGTCGGCGGTCGGCCGGGAGCTTCTCGAACCGGTCGAGCGGGGGCTCCGCGGACTTAAAAGCGGGGGGAGTGCCTGGCGAACCGCCGAACAGGGCAATTTCCTGGTCGGCGACGCAGGGACCCGGGGGGTGAAACTGTGGGCCATAACTGTCGTAACGAGGGCACTTTACTCAGGCCGAATAGAGGGTGTCAATGAGTCGGCGGCAAAATTCGTGTTTTTTTTCACAAAGTCGGAAATAGGCTCGCAACATAAATCTGATTAACGAGTTGCGAAATGAGCTTGATGGCAGCACACGCCCAAATTGGATCGCGCGACAGGCCTTGAGATGACCCGCCAGAGGACACAGCTAGCGGGCCTGGTTTGGCCGGCGTCGATTCGCCTGCCTGGGGACTTATCCAGCCTTAACGGTCATAACGATTTACGGCGATCAAAAAGCGTGCCGTTTGGCAGCGAACCATCTCGCGGATTGTTGCGTTTTAATACTCAGACGGTTAAGATCGGGACTGCGTTGATGGGCCCTCGCTTCGGGGGGATGGTGACTCAATCACCAACCTGGGCCTGCAAGCAACGACTGGTTTGAATCCGCTTCGTGGGGCCCAACCGCTCATTCGATAGATCGCGTCAGAGCGGCAGCAGGGAAGCTCGTCGCCGTGGGACAGGTTGTCCACCGACCCGCCTCTTCGCACCCTGCACAGAGATACCCTCTCTATGACCGCAGCAACCCTTAAAGCTCTTACTCTCAAAGACTTGGCTCAAATCGCAAAGCGCAAAGGCGTACGCGGTTGGCAAACGATGCGCAAGGAGCAGCTTGTCAAAGCGCTAGCGCCCAAGGCAGCAGCCAAGTCGACGCCGGTCAACGGGAAGAAGCGCCCCGCCACCAGCCGCAGCCAGACGAGCAGCGCGACGGCGGTGAATCGCACCAAGACCAATAAGAAGTCCGTAGTCAGCTCCAAGTCCGCTCCCCGCCCCAAGCCCAAGTCGCCGGCGGTGGCCCGCCGGATTGGCCAGGCCAAGACAGAACAGCGCCGTCTGAAGAACCTGGCGTTCCGCACGCCGGCGGGCAAGCCGGAGGGGTACGCCCGCGACCGGTTGGTGGTGATGGTCCGCGATCCGTACTGGCTGCATGCCTATTGGGAGATCACCCGCCACGGGGTGGTTCGCGCGGAGGCGGCATTGGCCCAGGAGTGGCACGCCTCTCGGGCAGTGCTGCGACTGTTGGACGTTTCGAGCAATAGCACGACCTCGGCCGCCGAGCGGGTGATCCGCGACATCGACATTCATGGCGGCGTGAACAATTGGTACATCGATCTCAACGACTCGCCGCGCACCTATCGCGTTGATATTGGCTATCTGGCGCCGAGCGGCAAGTTCTACACGTTGGCCCGCAGCAATGTGGTGTCAACTCCGAAAGCGGCCGCCTCGTCGGAACTGGACGAAAACTGGTCGGACGTGGCGGAGAACTTCGACAAGATCTTTGCCATGAGCGGCGGCTATTCGCCGGAGATCAACAGTTCGGAACTGCAAGAGTTGTTCGAAGAGCGCTTGCGTCGGCCGATGGGCTCGCCGGTGATGACGCGCTATGGCGCAGGCGGCGAGCGGATGATCGCCACGCCGCGCAAGAAAGAGTTTCAGTTTGAAGTCGACGCCGAGATGATCGTGTACGGTCGCACCGAATCGAACGCGCATGTCATGTTGCAAGGCGAACCGGTGCAATTGCGGCCCGACGGCACCTTTACGGTGCGGGTGTCGATGCCGAACTGCCGGCAGGTGATTCCGGCCGTGGCCTCCAGCGCCGACGGCGTGGAACAGCGCACGGTGGTGCTGGCGGTGGAGCGGAACACCAAGACGATGGAACCGGTCACTCGCGACACGACCGACTGAGCGCATTTTTAGCGCGTTTCTCGCCGGCGCGCGCCTTTGGCGCGGGATTGTCCCACTTTGGCGTCGGCTCTAAACTTGCATTGCTGGCTGGCAGGCGAAGCGGGGCCCGCCATTGTGTCGGCAAGTCGCATCATCACTTGGGTTTGCGCCGGATCGAACTGTCGAGCTGGCGGGCCCTCCCATGACAGGTTGGGTGGCACGTGTCGAAGGATATTTCTAGCATCGTCGATGGCTGGGAATACGAGCCGGATGGTTTCTCCGTGCGGTTGGTGCCGGGGGACGATGGCCGCGAGAAGCTGCAACTGCGTCTCGATCTGGGGCTGTTGCAAATGGAGGTCGATGGGCGGCCCGATGGCGTGCGGCCCGAGGGGTGCGAATCGTGGCTTGACCATTACGTGGGAGAGCAGCGCAAGCACGATCAAGGCAACCCTGACGGTATGCCCTATCGGTTGGACGCGGCCAGCCTGGGCCGGTTGATGCGCGAAGGGGTGCAGTATTACCACCGCTATCTCAGCTTTTGGCACCTGGGTCGCTACGAGCTTTGCGCGCGCGACACGGCGCGCAACCTGAAGCTCTTTTCGTTTGTGCGCGATCACGCCGAGAACGAGCGCGACAAGTTGCAATTCGATCAGTGGCGCCCCTACGTCACCATGATGCACGCCCGCGCGGTGGCGACGCCGCTGGTGGAACTGCGCGACTACGACACGGCGCTACAGGTGATCGATTCGGCGGTGGCGGCCATCTGGCAGTTTTTGGACGACTACAACCAGCGCGAGCGGTCGGACGAGTGCAACGAGTTGGCGCAGATGCAGCGCTGGCGCGATCAGGTGGTGGCAAAGCAGAACAGTCATAGCAAGCGCCGGCCGTACGACCCGATCGTCCAACTGCGCGACAAGCTGACTTTGGCCGTGGCCGAGGAGCGATTTGAAGAGGCGGCCCAACTGCGCGACGAGATCCATCGGATGCAAGAGTCGCGCTCGCCCCGACAGGGTGAGCAGTTGTAGGGCCCCATTCGATGGTCGGACGCCGTCATGGACGGTGTCTCGGGCGAATGGATTACGCCGTGCGTAGCAATAGTAGCGATTGGCGGGGCGCTGCAATGGTCGCCCTGTCGAGTCTGTGCTACGTTTGCACGGCAAACCCAAGTCCTGTCAGCCTTTCCGCATGAAGCCACTGAGGAATAAATTCGCTCGCCGACCGTTTCAGGTCGAGCGCGACGACAACGGCGTGCCGCACGTGCGGGCGCATAGTTGGCGCGACGCGCTATATGGCTTGGGCTATCTGCATGCCATCGACCGCCCCACGCAAATGCTGTTTGCCCGCGCCGTGGCGAGCGGCCGCTCGGCCGAGTTGATCGCCGACAAGCCAGAACTGGTCGAGACCGATCGCTTCTTCCGGCGGGTGGGGCTGTATCTCAATCTGAATCGCGAAGTCGATGACCTAGACGATCACCACTTTGGCGATCTTACATCGTACTGCGAAGGGGTGAACGATGGCATGAAGCAGGCCGGTCGTTCGCTGCCGATGTGGGCGACCGGCTTTCAGGTGCAGCCATGGAATCAGCACGCGGTGGTGTTGATTGGCAACCTGCTGAACTTTGGCGGCCTGGCGGTGGGCCAGCAGCAGAACGAACGCTTGCTGTTGGAACTGATCCAGGCCGGCGTCGACGACGCCTTGATGCGGGAGTTGTTCGAGCCGGCGCTGGACCGCGCCGACTTTGACCTGCTGCGGCAGATCAAGATCTCCAACCGCATCTCCGATCCGGCGATGGAGCTGATTACCGATTTGCCGCGACTGGCGGGGAGCAACGCCTGGGCGGTGGCGCCACGGCGCAGTGCCAGCGGCGGCACGCTATTGGCTTCTGATCCGCATTTGGAAATCAATCGACTGCCCGCCATCTGGTACGAGGCGGTGCTGGCGTGGGACGACCGCTATGTGATGGGCGCCACGCTGCCAGGCTGCCCGATGTTCGGCATTGGGCGCACCCCCGAGATCGCCTGGGGTGTGACGTACCTCAAGGGGGACACGAGCGACTCGTTTATCGAGGACGTTAGACAAGGCGAAACCGGCTGGCAGTATCGCCGAAGGGAGCAATGGCGCGATCTGGATGTGCGCGTCGAAACGATCGAATCCAAAGGTGGCGCCGCGGAGACGATGCATATCTATTCGACACCCCAAGGTACGCTCGATAGCGACCCAGAGGCGGGGGGCGCGGGCTACTATCTGGCGACTTCCTGGACCGGCGATCATGGCGGCGTTCGGCAATCGATGACCACCTGGCTCGATCTGCCGCAGTGCCGCTCGGCCATCGACGGCTTGGACCTGGTGCGCGAATGCCCACAGCCCACGCTCACTTGGGTGGTGGCCGATCGCGAAGGACATATTGGCTATCAGGCGAGCGGTTGGTTTCCGAAGCGTGGCAACGGGCATAGTGGGCTATTGCCGATCCCCGCCTGGGACGAAGCGAACCATTGGCAAGGCTGGCTGGATAGTTCTCAGTTGCCGCGAGTCTACGATCCGCCGTGCGGCTACGTGGCGACCGCGAACGAGAACATCAATCCGGAGAATGGGCCAGAGCTTGTCACCCAGCCGGTGCCGAACTATCGCAAGCGGCGGATCGACGAGCGCCTGGCGGAGTTGCCTCACGCCACGATGGCCGACATGCAGGCGATGCAGTACGACGTGGTGAGCACGCAGGCGCGCGACGTGCTCCAGGTCTTTCTGCCGCACCTGACCGATGGGCAACTGCGCGATCGCCTGGCGAACTGGGACGGCAATTACAGCGTGGACAGCCACGAGGCCACGTTGTTCTCGCGGCTGTATCGCAATGTGCTGCTCGAGATCTTTGGCCAGCCCGAAGGGGGCATCGGCTGGCGGCGGATGCTGTTTCTTTGTTCGCGATCCGGCTTTTCACTGATGGTCGTGACGTCGATCGACAAGTTGCTGCAAAAGGAGCAGTCGCTGTGGTGGAAGGGGCGCGACAAGGGAGAGCTAATCCGCATCGCGGCGCTCAAGCTCACGCCTGAAGACGACCATCCCTGGTCGAAGACCAACTCGTTTCGCTTCACCAGCCGCTTCTTTGAAGGGCAACTGGTGGGGCGGGCGCTCGGCTTTGAGACGGGCGAATTGCCGATGCCGGGCTGTCACGCGACTCCCTTTCAGGGGCACCTGCTACGGGTGGCGACGCGCGAGGCGACGTTCGCGCCGTCGTATCACTTCACCACCGATCTATCGACCAACGAGGCCTGGACCAACCTGCCGGGGGGGCCGAGCGAGGGGCGCTTCAGCGGTTGGTACAAGAACGAAATCCCCCGCTGGTGCGCTGGGGTCTACAAGCGGCTGTCGCCCGACGGCGCCCCGCAAAGCCCGAGTTAATCGGCGCTCGGGGCCGGTTTTGCGCCTTGTGTCGCCTGCGTCGCGCGGCGCGAACTATGGGACGCTTGAATTTGCCGGCACAACCACAGTGGCAAGCTAGACTTGCATTGCCCCCCGCCGAGCGCCCCCACGCGAGCCGCTGGCGATCACTCCCCACCCCAGCGCAGATTGCCATGTCGGTCGCCACTTCGACACTAGATCGCCTCGTGCAGCAGAGCGGCGAGCTGTATAGCCTGCCCGCCGTGGCGGTGGAGGTGTTGCAGCTTGCCAGCGATCCGCAGACCAGCGCGCGGCAGTTGAAGGATTGCATCGAGCGCGACCCGGCGCTGACGACCAAGATACTGCGGGTGGTGAACAGCTCGCTGTTTGGCTTGAGCAAGCAAGTACACGACTTGAATCAAGCGCTGGCCCTCTTGGGACTGAAACCGCTCAAGTTGCTGGTGCTGGGGTTCAGTCTGCCCGACGCGCTCTTCTCGGAGGTGGCGGGCGATGTATTGACGCGCTACTGGCAACGGACGCTGGTCAAGGCGGTGGCGGCGCGCGAGATTTGCGAGCGCTCGGGGGCGAAACACAGCGACGAGGCGTTCATCGCCGGTTTGCTGCAAGACCTGGGACTCTTGGCGCTGGTGCAGCAGGTGGGGCCGGCGTACGTGCAGTTTTTGGATCGCGTGTGGCAGGAGCAGGGAAATCTGCGGCAGTTCGAGCGGCTGGCGCTCGGCTTCGATCACATCCAGCTCTCGGCACGTTTGCTGGAGCATTGGCGATTGCCGACTTCGCTGGTGGAGGCGGTGGAGGGACGCGATGGCGCGCTCGGCGAGTCGACGCCATTGTCGCGGGTGCTCGACCTGGCCGAACTGGTCACCGCGCTATTGTGCGACGGCCGGACGCTAGCGCTGCCGGAATTGTTGAAGGAGCCGGCGAATCGCTCGCTGACCCGGTCGTGGCTCGACCAACTGATCGCGACGCTCGAAGAAAAAGTGAAACAACTGGCCGATGTGTTGTCGTTGGAATTGCCGCGCGGGCTGAACTACCGCGAGGTGCTCGATCGAGCGCGGCAACAAATGGCCAGCATGGCCAACGAAGTGGTGGCCGACCTGCTGCGCGAGCGCGCCGGCGCCCCACTCGATGCGCCGCAGTGGATCGACAACGACGCGCGGGCGCTGTCGGCGGCGCTGGAGGCGGCATTCGCCCAGCCGACGACCCAGCGCCGGCCGCAGCCGGTGGCGAGCGCGCCGATCGCGGCCGAGGACGACCAGTTGCTGCTCGCGGGGCTATGCGAGCAAGTGGCGGCATGCCGGCAGATGCGGACCGCGCTGAGCCTGCTGCTTGTCGAGGCGGATCGTTTCGCCGAGGTGATCTTTCGCGAAGGGTTGGAGAGCGCCACAGCGTGGATCGACTGGCTGCGCGGCGCCTGCGAGCGCATCGACCACGAAGGATTGGTGTGCCTGCAAACACGAGAGGCGCGGCTAGCCGTGATGCTGCCCGACTGCGATCGCGCTCAAGCGGCGCGGCTGGGCAACGAGTTATTGCGCGCGGTGCGCGCGACCGAAACGTCGTTGGGAGACGGCGAGGGGCCGGCGTTCACGGTGTCGATCGGCGCGGCCAGCGTGACCTTGCCTCCTAAGAATTTTCCCGCCGAAGATCTGGTGCACGCCGCCGATCGGTGCCTGTATGGCGCAAGAGCATCTGGCGGCGACGTGCTCAAGAGCATCGAGATTATTTAGATCGGCGCGCGCCAAGCCGCGACTGGCCGTCCCACGAGCGGCCAGTCGCGACGACGATGGCGCATGGCGCCGAGCGCGCGCGAATCGCTATTTCAGCAGCATCGCGACACGCTTTTCCAACTCGCGGCGAACCTTTTGGGCCGCCCGAGCCGCAGCATGGTTGATCTCCTCCTTGGACAAGGCCTGGTCCTTGTCGGTGTCGATCGCCACGAAGACGGCTTGCGCGCGGGCCTGCAATTCGGCGCCTTGCAGTTTCTTGTCGTTGTTGGTGTCGAGTCGCTGAATCACCGCGGTTAACACCACCTGGTCGGACTTCTTCGCTTGTCCGAGGACTTTGGCCACTTCGGTTCGCCCCGCTTTGCAATGCGCTTCGGCCCGCTTGTGCGCCTGGGCCATCACGAATCGCACGGCCTGCCGCGCCTCGCCGCGCGTGATCTCGCCGTTCTTATCGGCGTCGACCCGCGTCAGCGCCTGGTGGACGTGCTGCTCCACATCGGCGATCTTGACCGCTTTGTTTTTGTCGCGCGACTCGCTGACGGCGGTTTGCACTACCTTCTTCGCTTCGCGCCGGGCGCCACGAGCGGCGGCCTGTAGCTCCTCTCGACTCACCGAGCCGTTCTTGTCGGCGTCGATCTGCGCGGCCAGCGATTCGAGTTGCTTGGTCAACTCCTCCACTTCCAGGGAGCTGTTCTTGTTGGTGTCGACGCGTTCCAGAATGGCGGCCCAAATCGATTCCAGCCGAGCGTCTCGACGCTCGTCGGCGCTGGCGGAAGCGGCGGCCAGACAGAAAAGACCCATCGCCGCGGCGATGCAGAGCGTTCGGTTCATGTCGCGATCCTTTTGGGGAGGAAGAGGGGGTACTGCTAACCAATAGAACCCCCAAAGATCGCTTCAGGTTCCCAAATTTGGATAAAAATGTCTAAATTTATTTTTCGCAATATTTTGGCCCGTTTTCTCAGGCCAAGCGCAAGGGGGCGACTGATCCCTGGCGGTCAGGATTTATCCCCCTCCCGAATCCACGCCTCGTTAAATGCGGCGTGTTTCATGGTTTTTCCTTCGGGCTTCCCTTTTTCCTGCCGGAAGTAGCTGTAAACGGCGTGAATCGTGCCGTCGGCGCCTTGAATGATGGCCGGATAGTGGTAGGAGCCCGACTCGTGCTTTTCCAGGTGGCGCTTGATGGGCCAGGTCTTGCCTTCGTCCTCTGAGATGGCCAGCGCCAGACTATTGCGATGCTCGGTGGTGTCGTTGTAGATCAGCACCCAATGCCCGTTGGCCAAGCGTACCGCGTCGATGCCGGCGCCTGGGTTGGGCAAGTCGATCGTGCCGCAGGGCCCCCAGGTGATACCGTCGTCTTTCGATTCGCAAACGCGAATCTTCTCTAGCGGCCCATTCTCGCGCATGTAGGCGACCAGCGTGCCATCGTTGCGGCGCAGCACCGCGGGCTGAATGCCGCCGTAGCTCACCAAGGGTTCGCTGGCGTACCAGCTTTTTCCTTGATCGTCGCTGATGGCCATGAGCGACACCGAATAGGTGTCGGTATAGAGGGGCAGTAAGATTCGCCCGCTGGGGAGCACTGTCGGTTTGCAGCGCGGTTGCCAGCCGAGCCGATTGGAGAGCTTTTCCTTGAGCGTCTTGCGGACGAAGGCGACAAACTGTTTTTCGCGCGGGCCGGCATTGGGGTACTGCTTTTCCAGCGCGTCGAGGCCGGTGGTCATGCGCTCTTCAAAGTTCTGCGGCTTGAGCGGAATGATGTCTTGCCACTGCCATTTGGGAACGCCGTCGCCCTCGTAATCTTGCGACACCAGATACTTGGTCAGGCACGACTCCCAGGTGTTGGCCAGAATCACGGGCCAGAACAGCCAGAGGCGCTGCTGCGAGTCGATCATCATGGTGGTGTTGCAATCGGGAAAGCCGGGCGTGTCGACCATGAGAAATGCCTCGCTCCACTCGCCCGACCCTTTACGCTGGCGCGCGCCGTAGACAGCCACGTTGTCGGCGCTGCGCTCACCGGCGCCGCGATACCAGGAGACCAAGAGATCGCCATTGGGACACTCGACCACGCCGGGCGCGTGATTGTGCTCTTCGCTGAACGGAAACACGAACGACTCGCTGTAACGCGGTTCGTCCGCCACGGCGCTGACCAGAGAAAACGAGAGGGCGACCAGTCCAACCAAACAACTGACCCAATGACGCATGGTGTTACCTCGTGGCGCCGGCGACAACCGGCTGTTGCAGGGTGAGTTTCGATTCGGGAGCGGCTTCTAAAATAAACTCCTTGCCGAAGGCACGCGACGGCGTGGCGAAGCCTTTGGGGCCTAGCCCGGCGAGCAGCCTTTCGACCGCGGCCAGCGTGGTGAGCACGGTCAGCGGATAGCCGCCGGCGGTTTCTAATGTGGCGTCGATCCGGCGTCCATCGGCATGGATCGCCCGCGCCCAGAGGGACGAGCGGCTTTCACGCAGGCCTTGTTCGCTCGGCCCTTTGATCGAGCGCTCGACGCGTCCCTTCATGATCTTCTGCACGAAAGTGATGCCGGCGAGCGGCATCAGCCAGCGGGTGCGGCGCATCTGCTTGATCTGGCTCGGCGGCACGGCCGTGTAGACTTCGATGTTGGGAATGGCGGTCGAGTAGTAGGCGCTGGCGACGTCGCCCCAGGGAATGGTGACGCAGCGCTTGGGGCCGCTGGCAAAGGGAACTTCCATGTCCTTCCAGGCGGCAGGCACTTTGGTGATGCGGCCGGCGACGCGGGCACGCCCCCCCTTGGGCAGGCTTTCGATCATGGTCTTCATTGTGCCGGGACTCCAGCCGCCGCTGCCGGCAAAGGCCAATTGCAATTGGCTGGCGCCGGGAAGCGCCTCGGCGACGGTGGCGGCCAGGCAATCGCTGGGGACGACATCGAAGCCGAGCGCCGGGATCATCGCGATGCCGGCCTCGCGGGCGCGGCCGTCGCGCTCGGCGCCCGCCTCGATCACTTCGAGTTCGCCGGTGATATCGCAGTAGTGAGCGCAGGCTTTGAGGCAGGCGTCCATCATCGGCCGAGCAGTGGCGGAAAAGGGCCCCGCGCAGTGTGCGACCACCGCCATGTCTTTGATCTCGCGCGCGATCTGGTCGGGGCTTTGCAGATCGAAGACTCGGCTGGGGCAATCGAGTTCGCGTGCCAACCGTTCGACTTTGTCGCGTGAGCGTCCGGCCAGCACGGGATGCAGGCCGCGGCGGGCCGCCTCGCGGGCGGTTAGCTCGCCGGTGTAGCCGTTGGCGCCGTAGATCATCCAGTTCGAGTCGTTCATGATTGCGCTCCAGGGGTAGCCAATGATGTCGATAGTTTAGCAGTTTTGCGGCGGTTTCGCCGGTTGGCGCTTGGTCGTTGGTCGCCGCTCGGCGCGCGGCGGGCCAAGCGGATGCAGACCGCTAGTGAAAATCGCGCGACTGCGACGCCGCGACGCGCAGCCGCGCGCCGACGTCTTCCAGCTTCGAGACGAGCACGTGGACCACGTCGTGCTGGATTTGCAAACGTCCCTGGGCAACGAGCGCCACGGCCGTGCGGGCGACTCGGTGGTAGCGCTCCCACACCTGCATGCGGATAATCAGATTGGCGACGCCGGTCTCGTCTTCGAGCGTGACGAAGGTGATTCCCTTGGCCGTGCTGGGGCGCTGGCGGACCAGCACGATGCCGGCCACGCGCACCAGTCCGCCGTCTTTTCCAGCGCGCAGTTGGGCCGCCGGCGTGACGCGCAGTTGCTCCATCTCCCCGCGAAGAAACGACATGGGATGCGCCTTGAGCGAGAGCCCCAACAGGCGAAAATCGGCGGCGACTTCCTCCTGGTCGCTCATGGCCGGCAATTCGGCCAGCGGTTCGTCGTCTTCCAGATCGGCGAGCAAGGGTTGCGATTTGGTTTCGTGCGACAGCGATTGCCAGAGCGACTGCCGCCGCGTGAGCGCGAGCGACCCAAAGGCGTCGGAGCGGGCCAGCAAGGCGATGGTCGCAGGCTTAAGCCCCGTGCGGCGGACCAGATCGTCGAGCGAGCGAAAGGGACGCCGCCCCTTTTCGACGCGCGCGGCATGCGCCGCGGAAAGGCCGCTGACCAGGCGCAGACCAAGCCGCACCGCGCCCCCTTCGAGGACGCAATCCCAGTGGCTGTAATTCACATCGACGGGCAGCACCTCCACGTCATGCTCGCGCGCGTCGCGCACCAGTTGCGACGGGGCATAAAAACCCATCGGCTGGCTATTGACGAGCGCCGCGCAGAACTCGGCCGGGTAATAGCGCTTGAGCCAGGCCGACACGTACACCAACCGCGCGAAGCTCGCGGCATGCGACTCGGGAAAGCCATACTCGCCAAATCCTTGAATCTGCTGAAAGAGGCGAATGGCGAACTCCTCCGACAGTCCATTGGCCAACATGCCGTCGATCAGCTTTTTGCGAAACTCGCCGATCAGACCCGGCCGCCGCCAGGCCGCCATCGCGCGGCGGAGTTGATCGGCCTCTCCAGGGGTGAAGCCCGCCGCGACGACCGCCAAGCGCATGGCCTGCTCTTGAAAGAGGGGGACACCAAGGGTTTTTTCCAGTACCTGGCGCACCGCCTCGTTGGGATAAGTCACCTTTTCCTGCTGGGTCCGCCGGCGCAAGTAAGGATGGACCATGTTGCCTTGAATGGGGCCGGGGCGAACAATCGCCACCTCGACCACCAGATCGTAGTAGCAGCGCGGCTTGAGACGCGGCAGCATGCTCATCTGCGCGCGGCTCTCGATCTGAAACACGCCAATCGTGTCGGCCCGGCAGATCATGTCGTAAACCTGCTGATCCCCTTCGGGCACATCGGCCAACGTCAGGCGACGATCGTGGCGCTCACGGATCAGATCAAAGCACTTGCGAATGGCGGTCAGCATGCCGAGCGACAGGCAATCGACCTTGAGGATGCCGAGCTCATCGAGGTCGTCCTTGTTCCACTCGATGACAGTGCGACCTGGCATGGCGGCGTTTTCGATGGGGACCAGTTCGCAAAGCGGCGCGCGGGTGATGACCATGCCCCCTACGTGCTGCGAGAGATGCCGCGGAAAGCCCAGCAACTCCCGCACCAGGGGAATGAGTCGCTGAACGACGGGCGATTGGGGATCGAGCCCCGCCTCGCGCACACGCTGGGCGATTTGCGCCGAGTCGCCATAGGGATCGACCAGCTTGGCCAAAGCGTCGACGCGATCGAGCGAAATGCCCAGCGCCTTGCCGACGTCGCGAATGGCCGACTTGGGCCGGTAGCAGATCACCTCGGCGGTCATGGCGGCGCGCTGGCGGCCATATTTTTCGTAGATGTACTGCAACACCTCCTCGCGGCGCTCGTGCTCGAAATCGACGTCGATATCGGGCGCCTCGTTGCGTTCCTTGCTGATGAACCGCTCGAACAGCACATCTAATTGCTCTGGCGCCACCGACGTGACGCCGAGGCAATAGCAAACGACGGAATTGGCCGCCGAGCCACGCCCCTGGCACAAGATGCCGCGCGAGCGCGCAAAGCGCACCAAGTCCCAGACCGTCAGAAAATAAGCCTCGTAGCGCAGCTCCTCGATCAACTGCAGTTCGTGCGCCAAGAGTCCGCGTACATGGTCGGAAACGCCATGCGGGTATCGCTCTTGGGCGCCGGCTTCGGTGAGCCGCCGCAAATACGCCAAGGGGGTTTCGCCCGGCGGCGAAAGCTCTTCGGGATACTCGTAGCGCAACTGATCGAGAGAAAAGTGGCAGCGTTGGGCGATCTCGACGGTGCGGGCGACCGTCTCCGGGCAAGCGGCGAAGGCGGCGAGTCGCTCGCGCGGCGACTGCAGATGCCGCTCGGCGTTGGCAAAGATCCGCTGGCCAGTCTGCGAGACGTCGCAGCCCCAGCGCACCGCCGTCAGCACATCGCAGAGCGCTTGCCTTTGAGGGACGTGATAATGCGCGTCGCCCGAGGCCGCCAAAGGCAAGCGGGCCTGCTGGGCCAAGAGGCGCATGCGCTGCAGTCGCGCGCCGTCGTCGGGACCGGCATGGAGTTCGGCCAAGGCATAGGCGCGATCTCCAAACAGCTCGCGAACGGCGCACAGCGACGGCAACGAAGTCCATTGTTCGCCGCCGTTCCAAGCCGCGGCCGCAGGCGAGATCGACTTGAGCTGGGCAGCAGACGGAGCGCCGCGCTGCCGCTGAACCAGGGGGACGCACGCCAACAGGTTTTCGGCATGCGCCACCAGATCGGCAAAGAGCAGATGACAATCCCCCTTTTCAGCGCGACGTTTTCCCAGGGTCAACAGGCGGCACAAATTGGCGTAGCCCGCGCGATCGATGGTCAACAGCACTACGGAGGGCGCGTCGACCAGGGCGACTTCGGCGCCGATCAACAACGGCAGCCCGACTTGCCTGGCGGCGGCATGCGCCCGCACCACGCCGGCCAACGTGTTGCGATCGGTGATCGCCAAAGCGGCGTAACCCAGTTCGGCGGCGCGGGCCACTAGCTCGTCGGGATGCGACGCCCCTTCTAAAAAGGAGAAATTCGATTTGCAGCGCAGCTCGGCATAGGCCCCAGAGCCGGCGCTGAGGCGGCGCCGGGAGGATCGATGGCTCGTTTGTTCCGGTGGGCGCAGCTCGGGCATCAATCGAACACTCCATGCAAAAACCATTGTCCGCCGCTACGGAACAGCCAGTAGCGGTCCCCCGCCTCGACCTCCACGCGGTAGTAGTCTCTGCGAATGCGCCGCCCGCGCCACCAACCGGTTTGAATCCGTTCTGGCCCCCAACTGCGGGCAACCCGCATCGACTGGCCGCGCCAGACAAACTGGCGCGGTGCCCCTTGCGGAGCGACCGCGATGGCCACCAGCGCGATCGGCCGCGGCTCCAAGAGAAGCGGACGCGAGAGATCAGCGACGGCTCGCTTTTCCGATGGTCCACGACGGCTCCGGGCGCCGGCGAGCGGCGCGTAGCGATAGGCGTACTCGGGTTGCGCGTCGGGAACGAGCGCCGCCTGGAGCACCGCTCCCTGGCCCAGGCGACTGCTCAGCCGATCGACAAACAAAGCCAGCTCGCGGCGGCGATCTTGCGGATCGTCGAACAGCGCCCGTTGCCGCGTCGCCAGCCGCGCGGCCGACAGCACCGATAAGCGCACGGCGACAAACGGCCCCGGCAGTTCGATTTGGTCCAGTCGCGTTTGAAACAGTTCCGACAGATGCCTGGCCGTGGCGCTGGGTTGGAAGAGCCCGACGACAAACTGCGCCTCGCCCGGCTGGCAAACGATCTGGCAAGCGAGTTGGATCGCTCCCATCTGACGCTCGGCCAGTCGCCGCGCGAGTTGTTCGACCAGCGCGGCGATGAGTTGCGCTAGCGCCTCGCGCTGCTGCAAGGGATGTTCTAACTGCCGTTCCACGACAACTTCTGGCGACGGCCGATGGGAGACAATCGTCTCGGGAACCCGTCCCAGCGCCTGATCGACGCGCAGTAGCAGCGCCGCTCCAAAGCGGCGCGCCAAGCTGGCGCGCGGCAACGCGAGCAATTGCCCCACACGCTGCACGCCAAGCTCTTGGAGCAGGGCCGTCTGACTCGGCGCGAGTCGCAGCGCGGCCACCGGCAAATCGACCAGGGCCGCCTCGCCGCCGCCAGACGGAACAACCGTGAACTCTCCCCCCGCATGCGCCAGCGCCCAGGCCGCGCCCACGGTGTCGGCCAAGGCAAGGCGAACGCGCAGCCGCTGCCGCGCCAGCGCGCGGGCCAACCGCTCGGCCAGCGCGGCCTCGTCGCCAAACAAGGGCCCAAGGCCGGTGACATCGAGCAACAAGCTGTCGGGCGGATCGGCGTTTTCCAGGCCGATGATGGGGCTGAACGGCTCGCACCAGTCGGCCAGTTCTTCCAAGGCGCGCCGATCGGCGGCCGGATCGTGCGCCACCCAGCAGAGACCGGCGACTTCGGCCACTGGCGTGCCCGGCAGCACGCCCGGCCGATTCGAGTCGACAACCTTGAGACCGCGCTGTTGCTGATAGATCGCGACGGCGCGGCGCTTAAGCTCCGGCCGGGCGCGCAGCAGGCGCTGCAGCGGCCAGCGCGGAAACCACAGGCAGAGAACGCGTCTCACGAAACGAACCCTCCTCGTCGATCTCGATCTCCACCGCTCGGCCCGACTCGGCGCCGCGGCAATACAACGTCTCCACCTGCCAGCGGCGATGGCCTGGCGCGGGGAGCGGCTGCGCGTGCAATCGCACATCGGCCCAACTGGGGCCGCGCGCGGCGCTGGCGGGGCGCACCAATAGCCCCAGCGCGCCCCCCGCTTCCGCCGCCAATTGCCAACGGCGAAATTCCCGACTGCCCAGCCGCGCGGGCCAACCGAGCACGGCCGCAATCGCCGAGCAGCGCAGCGCCTGATTCCAGGCCCAACTCGCATCGGTCAACGTGGCGGGGCAAACCACCACCAGTCGGCTGAGGTCGATGCCCAGGCCAGCGGCGGCCGGCGGAAAAAATCGGCGCTGCGGGTCGATGACCACCAAGGCCCCTGGGCCGGCGCGGCACGCCTGCCGCGCGGCGAAGAGGGCCAATGTCGTCGCGCCGCTTCCTAGCCATTCGATCAAGGTTCCCTGGCGAAATCCGCGCGCGGGCAACAGGGCGTCCAGCGCGGAGATGCCGCTGGAGATCGGCGCCGCTGCCGGCGATGGGGCCTCGATTTGCCGCAAGCGTTGACGGAGGAATTGCGTCTGTTCATCGCGCGATAGCACTGCTAGCACCTTCTGGCAGATACTATACTTATGAACAGTACTTGATGTCAAGCTGGGTTTGGCGGGGGCGGAAACTCACATCGCCAGCGCGCTGGTTGAATCGCGCGCTGTTGGGGGCGACGAGACCCGATGGGCAAATGGATACCGAATATTTCGCAGCATTGATTTGGAGAAGACTCTTGGTCAATGTGGCCACTCCGTACGAGTAGCCGCATCAATAAATATTGAGGTGCACTGAGCATCGAATCGCATGTCCGTTACGCTTCCATTTCTGACCGCCTACGACCCACCGGGAACCAGCGAAGGCACGCTGGACCCGCTTGGGTTGTATCAGATCGCCGACCAGTTGGCGGTACAACTAGTGCCGGCGGTGCGCGAGCGGATGCAGAGGATTCGGTTTCTCACGGCAATGGCCGTCGGATGCTTGGTTACCGAGGGCATCGACAGCGATCCTAACCTGCGCGACGCATCGCCCTATTTGGTCTGGGAATGGCTGATCGTTGAAGCGATGGTCCGATCCCGAGGTGAAGACTCCTCGAACTGGGGCGTGCCAGGAACGTTGGTCACGCGCCACGCCCTGGATCAGCACGGCTATCTCGATGCTCGCAGCTACCTGAAGACTCCCAGGATTTTCGGTTTTCACGGAGTCTACAAGCGACTTGCGTCCCATTTGGGGCTCGTGGACGTTCACCTGGGCGCGGGGCCAAATGCCGATTTATTAGTTGATGCATGGGCCCGCGGGTTAGGATTGGGCGGCCTCGAAAGCGCGAAACCATTGATTTCGCGATGGTCCGACGCTGTACGTCGTAGCCTGGGCGAAAGTCCGCCGCGAACCAAGCCAAACTGGGGTTCGGGGTCATGGTCTGAACTCGCGGACGCCTTTGCGCCGGCGACTGCGAAGGCGAGAGAGCGGCGGTGCATCCGCGAGCATCTGCTTACGTCTGACAAGCGCAAGCTGGGCGCCCTCTCGACGCTCTGGAAGCTGCAGAAGGAATTCTCTGATGAGCCATTCCGCGAGGAGCGACTGCATGATCGCCTGGAGCAAATAGAACCTGCCTACGGTCCACTGCTGGCAGCCATTCGAGCCTATGAGGCGTTCGCTCGTAGCGCTCAGGACGCATTCGATGTCCTGAGAGCACAAGCGGCGAGGACGGATCTCCAGGGATTCTGTGTGACGGACATCAGCAACGATGAAGGATTTGCGAAAAGTGTGCATGGCCTTCACAAACGATTTGAGGCGGCACACCATGCCCTGTCGGCAGTGAGCCTCACCGGAGTTTCGCTCCACAACTTGTTCGATGAGCGATTCGGCGCATTTGCCGAGCCCTTGGATGCTGGCGGATGCGCTCGGATGCTATGTTCCCACCACGAGACAGTCCAACGAGACAAGTCGGCCGATGGAAAGCGCCCTTGGTTCGATCGGTTGGGCCAAGACCAAATCTATGTTCGACACGCCTACCGGATCGCGAGGCCCGAAATCCAAGTGGGTCGATACCTGCACGATTATCGCGGTTGGCCCATCCGACGTTTCTACGATGACCTCGCATGAGCAAGCGCAAGAAACCCACAAGCGGTGCAATGCTTGACCTGTGGCGGCCGCCATCGGGCGCTGGCGATCCGTTAGGATGCCTCGCCACCACATACACGTTTGCGCCTGGACTGTTTGATGAGCAATGCTTGGCGCGCTTTCTGGAAATCGAATCGGAACCCAATCGCGAGGATTTGGCGTTTCTTCTGGAGCGAGAAAGTCGATTGGGCGGGGTCTATGCGGGAGTGCTTGTCGATTATACGCAAGCAGGGGTCGAACATTCGTTGCGTTGGGACGTGCTTCCCGTCCGCATACGATTCGGCAAACAACACGCCAAGATCAGTGTGCTCAGTTGGACACGTTGCACGCGCATCATCGTGGCGTCAGCCAACCTGACGGAGCCTGGATACCGGACGAACTTCGAAGTCGCCGGAACTGTCGATCTAAGGCCGGAGGCTGGAGACACGGCGGTACTGGCCCAAGCAATCGACTTCTTGCGGAACCTGTTGACGTTGGTTCCTGGAGCAGCCAGTAGTCCGCCCGCAGTTCGTCGAGCAACCGAGTTTTTGGCGAACGTTGAGAACCACACACGCGATTGGAAGTCGGTTCGTCGCGGAGGAGCGATTCGCCAACAGCTCGTCGTCACCCTGCCCCCCATCGGAAAAAACGACTCGCGCAGCAGTCTCGAACAGGCGGTCCAGGCATGCCGTGAGCGGGGCGGATCGCCACACGAAGCTTGGGCGGCGTCGCCATTCTTTGATGGGGACGATGGGGCAACTCGCGTTACGGCCACGCTCTGCGAAAAGATGGCGAGGAGAACGACGCGATCACTTACTTTCTGCGTACCGGCCGTCCAAGCGGAGGCAGGTGACGCGGTACCTCGACTTGCCGCGCCGAAATCATTGCTTTCGACACCGTCGTCGTACCAGGGGAGCGTTAGGATAGGCACGTTGCCTAACAGTGATGGCGACAAGAACCGCAGACCTTGGCATGCCAAATTGCTGCTGCTCCGAGCCGACCAGTATTCGGCAATGATGATCGGTTCTTCCAACTTCACGTGTGCGGGGATGGGAGTGGGGAACCACTGCAACGCCGAGGCGAACCTACTGTCGATAGCCGATCGCGTTGAGTACGGACGGGAGGTTGGGATGTTAGAATCCGTGTGGCCACAAGTGGCGTTTTTGGAAGATCCAGAGGGCGCCGAATGGCTTGGTCCCCAATTGGATCACGAGGAGGAGCAGACCACGGCGATTTCCTTGCCGGCAGGATTCCTGTCGGCCACGTACTCGGCCGGCGAATCGCGTCGCGTGGAATTGCGACTTGATGCGGGCGAGCTACCAGACGACTGGAAAGTCTTGGCATGTGGCCGGAAGCCGCCCGAGCTGTTTTCAGCAACCGCGTGGCGAGACGACGGACAACCACCCGTGATTGAGTGCGCCTGGGAGTCAGTGCTGCCGCCGGAGAAGTTGCTGGTCTGTTGGGGGGACTCCGAGGCGTTCTTGCCGTTGAACGTACAAGATGGCCAAAAGCTCCCGCCGCCGGATCAACTCGACAAGATGTCGGCTGACGACATGCTCCTGATCCTCGCGGCGACCGATCCGAGCGCAGCATTTCGCGCTTGGGCTAAGCAACAGCAGCCGTCCGACCTTTTCGACACCGATCTGGACTCGGCGACGCCGATTGATTTGGACCCCCTCCGGCGTTACGACTTGCAGACGACATTTTTGCACCGCATCCGACGCCGCGCACGCGTCCTTGCACAACTACGGTGCAACCTCGAACGTCCCGTGTGGGGACGACAAGCCCTGGAGTGGCGGCTTCGGGGGTTGGTCGGGATCGAGCCGCTTGCACAGCGACTCGTGAATGAGTTTAAGGACGCCAACGGGAATGGCGATGAGGCCCTTCTCACGCTGGCGGACTTCTTGATCGTGCTGCGCGAAGTCAAATACCAAGTGGAAGACAACGCGCTGCCAAAGTCAGACTTTGACAAGGTCTTTCGTTCCTTCTTGGGCGAACTGGCCGGCATGATCAATCAGCAGGTCGAAGGATGCTTGGACGGAGCATCGCCAGACCTGAAAGGCTTCTGGGCACGGGTGGTGGAACAATGCCGCACATGAACGACAACCACCGATCGCCGTCAGAGCTGCTGTTGGGAAAACAGCTTAATGCCCGCGTTCCCAAAGCCGACCAAGAGCGCCAACGGGCTGAAGTCGAAGAGATTCTGTGCCGCCTACAATCGCAACCGGGAGTCATCCTGGCTGATGAAGTCGGCATGGGTAAGACATTCGTTGCCTTGGCTATTTCCTACAGCGTTGCCAAGCAAAGTCCCCGTGGCCCCGTGATCGTGATGGTTCCCGCCAATCTCGTCGACAAGTGGGAGCAGGATTTAAAGACGTTCTGTGAACTGTATCTCGATGATCGCCGCCCAGTGCAACGCGAAGGAGCTTTACCGAAGGACCTAGCCAAGCCGCAATGCGTGCGATATGGAGTGGCACGCCACAGCATCGACCTCATGAAGCTGCTTGATGATCCGCCCCGCACTCGCTGCCATCTTATCTTCTTAGCGCAAGGCGCGATGGCCCGGCGACAGACTGACAAATGGATTCGCTTGGCATTGATTGCCGAGACGCTGCGCCGACATGGCCGGGGCAAGGCCAGCCGTTTGATTCAGGTGAAGAACCAAATCCATCGCTTCCTGGGTGAACTTCTCTGGGCGGTCGGAGAGGAACGGGCTCACGACTGGGGGGAAGACCTTTGGCAACAGCTGCTCAGGACCGACACGTCGACCTGGAAAGACACGTACAACAGCGCGGTGCGAAATGAGCGACGCCACCTTGCGGACGACCCGGTTCCGAAATTGGTATCGCGGGCACTGCACAGAATCGACCTCAAGCCGCTAGCGAGCGCGCTGGAACAAATGCCTGTTCGTGAGCGCGGCGGCAAAGAGCGGGTATCGGAGCGCCTTAATGCGGCTCGTAGCGCCCTGCGGCAAGCCGAGGAATCGCTTTGGCGAGATCTGCTAGCCCAAGCTCGCTGGCGCTCGCCGCTCCTGGTCATGGACGAAGCGCATCACTTGAAGAATCCCGGTACATCGCTGGCGCGACAACTTCAGTCTCCCGATTCCGAGCGAGACCTGCGCACAGGGGATGGAGCGATGGCGCACGCCTTCGACCGCATGTTGTTCCTTACCGCGACGCCGTTTCAACTCGGACATCACGAACTGGTTTCCGTTCTCAGACGGTTTGGCGATGTGCGGTGGGATGCTGGCGTGTTGGGCGAGCGTGATAAGTTCATCGGTCAAATGGATGGCCTCCGAGACCGTCTCAACGAAAGCCAGCGCACCGCCATTGCCTTGCAACGAAGCTGGAGCCGATTGCGCGACGAGGACTGTGACGGTGAGGTCCAGGATTGGTGGAAGCGGATTTCGGCAGCCCCTCGCGAATCGTTGACCCATCGCCAGCGTGCGGTGGTGGATGCCAATCAGGCGGCTCGAGTCGCTCGGGACGCTGCGCAACAGGCGATTCGGCCGTGGGTGGTGCGTCACAACAAGGGAGTTCATTGGAACGACACCGTCATCGCACGTCGGGAACGCCTCGACGGCTCGGCCGCCAACGGAGGAGGCGTCCCGTGCGGTTTGCCCGTGCCCCAGGAGCAGTTGCGGCCGTTCTTCCTGGCGGCCCGCAGTGCGGTTAGCGCCGGGCAGGATTTGCTCGGCGAAGCGCTGTGTTCATCGTATGAGGCATTTCGATTCACACGAAAAAGCCGCGAGCACGGCAAAGACGATCAGGACGCAGCGCTAACGGCGATGGTCGAAATGACCCATTCGCGCTGGTATTTACAAGAATTCGACCGCGCACTGAATCAATGCAGTGGCGCAACACACCCCAAGATCGACTCGACGGTTCAACGAGTCGTCGATTTGTGGGAGGCCGGCGAAAAGGTGCTTGTGTTCGCGTTCTACCGGCAGACATGTCGAGCGCTGCGGATTCATATCAGCGGGGAGATTGAGAAACGCCTTCTGGATGTGACGATACGACGGCTCGAAGAGTCGGGGCAAGAAGTAAAGCCTGGTGGAGTCCAGCAACTCCTGGGACGAATTCAAAAGCGGTACTTCGATGATTCGGATTCTCCCGGACGACGCGCCATTGATTCCGCGCTTGGACAGATTGTTCAATCGCACGAGGCGGCGCTCGAGTCCGTCCAGGCCAGCGAAGAACAACGCACGACGCTCGTCGAAGTCATGCGGCGGTTTCTCCGCGTCTCGACAACCTTGGCTCGCTGCTTTCCCCTTTCCGAACTGGATTCGGTAAAGCCTGACGACGCGGTCGCGATCATGATGGCACACCAGGATGCATCCGGGGTGTCGTGGCATCAAAAGTTCGACGGGTTCATCAGACTCTTAACGGAGTGCTGCTCCAGCGACGAGCGGCAGTCGTATTTGGAGGCGGCAATACGAACCCAGACCGGGGCCATTCGTGTGGAGGCCAATGACGACGAAGGAGATGAGTCGGATTCGGGACGGGTGACGCTTGCAAATGTCCAGGTAGCGATGGGCACGACACGCCGAGAGGCGCGCGCACGATTGATGCGCGCGTTCAACACCCCGTTCTTTCCGGACATCCTGGTCTGCAGCCAGGTCATGGGAGAAGGTGTGGACCTACAGAGGTTCTGTCGCCACGTCATTCATCACGACCTCGACTGGAACCCCAGCACCATTGAGCAGCGTTCCGGCCGCTTAGACCGACTCGGATGCAAAGCGGAGGGGCTCCAGCCGATCAAGGTCTACCTTCCGTACCTCGCGGGCACGGCCGACGAACGGCAATACAAGGTAATGTCAGACCGCGAGCGCTGGTTCCGAGTCGTGATGGGGCAGGATGAAGTTGCCCGACTGATTACGGCCGAATCCGGCGCTGGAGTGCCGCTACCCGAAGCAATTTCGGATGACTTAAACTTCAAACTCGGGATTGGTGGGTATTAGCAATGACCACCGGCGATGGGGCCTCGATTTGCCGCAAGCGTTGACGGAGAAATTGCGTCTGTTCATCGCGCGATAGCACTGCTAGCACCTTCTGGCAGATACTATACTTATGAACAGTATTTGATGTCAAGCTGGGTTTGGCGGGGGCGGAAACTCACATCGCCAGCGCGCTGGTTGAATCGCGCGCTGTTGGGGGAGAGAATGCGCGCGGAACTGCTTGCCAACTTTTTTTCAGATTGGCGCCGACTTGATGAGCGAAACGAATTCCTCAACCAGCCACAGGCCCCGCTTTCAATTCTCCATCGCTTCCCTGCTGCTGTGCATGACCGTGGTCTGTTTGATTATCATGCAGGTCATAACGCAACGGGAGTTGAACAGTCTGAAACACGAACTGAGCACGACTCGTCCGCTGTCAGCCAAGGAAGTCGCGCGTCAATTCGAGAAACGCACGACCTTGGCCTCGATCGCGACCAAGGTCTCCGACGTGCGTTACTCGCCGCAGGATGATTCCTACAAGATCGCCTACTCGTGGACCGATTCATCCACAGGGCAAACCTGGTCGAGCGACGTATTTCTCAACGCCGACGGATATGGCAGCTATGTTGGCAAGATCATCAGCAAAGAATTCATTGGCCCGCTCGGGCGCAACGACGCTTATTATGTCTCGGTCGAGACACCCCCGTTGCCCCTTGAATAGCCGCATTGGCCGCGCCATCGATTGGGTGACTATTGCAGGGATAGCATGACGAGCGAAGGGTGCCGGCGCGGCGGCCGTTGAGAACCAGTGGCAATGGCGACTCGCGCCGACAAGGGAAACTCCCCTGCCATCAGACGCAACACGTCGGGCTGGAAGCCCGCCAGCGCACAGGTCAAGATGGTGGGCGCCGCCAAGGACGGATGTCGCCGAGTACGACGTGCGCTATCACCTTCACTCAGAATCCTTACAGCACCATGAACTCGCAAACTCGATTATCTGTACAGCAGAACGCGAACCTGATACCGGTGCTCGCGCTAGCTCTGTGGTGGTTCGCCGGCGCTGCTCTCGGCGCCCCGCCCGGCGGACAACTCTACTACAACCAGGATTGCACCCAATTCTTTTTTGCGACGGAAATTCCCGCCGGCCAATCTGGGGAATTGATTGATCGCTACGTGGATGAAATTGCCGATGCCGGCGTGACGGTGTTCTTCTGCAATACGAACTCCCGAAAGACCAACTATCGAAGCCAGGCATGGGAGGCGTTCTGGGATGGTTACGATCCCGCGGGACCGGACGATCAGCCGATTTTGAAGCCCATTCCGGCGGAGCAGGCGTCCGCCTATCGCCGCGGGATCGGCAACATGTTGCAGGTTCACCGGGAGGGTGTGGATTATCCGGCGCGCGTGATCGCGCGATGCCGGCAGCGTGGCATGTCGCCGTGGATTTCGTTGCGGATGAACGATTGCCACTACAACGACATTCCGACTCATCCTTTCCACGGCAGTTTCTGGGTCGAGAACCCGCAACTGCGCCGGCAAAATTGCACGGGCTACTTCGCCAGTTGCCTGGATTATGCCCGGCGCGAAGTGCGCGATTGCTTCATGGCGCTCATCGAGGAGACATTGGAACGCTATGACGTGGATGGCCTGGAGTTGGATTTCATGCGCGAGCCGTACTTGTTTAGCGCGGACCAGGAACAGGAAGGGGCGCCGATCCTCACGGCGTGGCTGCACGAAGTTCGGCAGCGGATTGATGAAGCCGCCGTCAAACGGGGACACCCCATCCGGCTTGGTGTGCGGGCGCCGTCGCGACCAGAAACGGCGCAAGGCATGGGGCTGGACGTGGGCACATGGGCGAAGCAGGGGCTCATCGATCTGCTGGTGGTCACTCCGCGCTGGGCCACGCTCGAGTTCGGCATGGGCATTGCTGAGTGGCGACAGCAGTTGGGCCAAGCCAAAGTGACGCTGGTTGGCGGTCTGGAAGTGCTTTATCGGCCGATGCCGGGCGGCCCGGCGGAACTCGTCTCGTCCGAACTCGCCCAGGGGGCCGCGGCGCTGGTGCTCGAAGACGGCGCGGATGCGGTTTATCTCTTCAACTATTTTCCTGGCACGCTGGCGAAGCCGGCGTATCAAGCCACGCTGCGGGCCATGACTTCACTGGCTGCGGTGCGCGAAGTTCCGCGGTCGATTGGCGTGACTTATCGCGATATCGTGGCGCCGAGCGAAGCCTACCAACCGCCATTGCCGGCGACGGGCAAGGAAGCGAGTTTCAGCATGCAGCTTGGCTCAGAACCACCCAGCGATTGGCGCCGCGAGGTGATGATTGGCGTCGCCGCCGAAGCGGACACGCCACCGGTGAGACCATTGGTTTTCTGGGATGGAAAGCCTTGCGACTTCGTGGAACAGTCGGAAACGAACAACGGGCTTTCGCTGATGACATATCGGATTCCGGCCAGTCCCTGGGCGCCGTCGCGAACGCATGAAATCAAGGTCGCCAACGGCGATGAGGCGTCGTTTGAAATTCAACGCGTCGAAGTGAAATTGACACCGTAACTCCGATGCGAATCGCAGTACGGGTACGATTTCCTCTCTCCGCGGGCGGTCTTGTTGGCGCGGTGCGACTTGATCGGAGTATGCCAGGAAACGGCAATCCGCCCGCACAGGTAAATTCACATCCGGGGGACGCAGTTCACCAATCGGCTACTCGATCGTCAGTCGCCGCTCGGCGCTTGTGCCCGCCGGCGGAACGGTCAGATAGACGTTCTCGCACCCTTCGGCAACCGGTTCGATCTGAAAGCCGTGGCCGGCAGGTTCCAGTTTGATCCGCTCCTTCGTCGGATCAAACGAGGCGGGAACATAGAACCGACTGGGACTCTTGGCGCCGGCGTCCTCGGTCCAGGTGCAGGTGAACTTGCGCGCGGCGGGAGTCGCTTCGTAAGCCAGAATCGTGCCCGCGACATTCATCGGATAGGGTCGGCACAGCACCTGCAACACTGGCTGCTCGGCGAAGTTCTTCTCCAGCGACCAATAGGTGTCGCCGCACAAGAGTTTCTCGAACTGGCGGCAGACAAACTGGGCGGCGGGCAGCGCCGCCTCGGCGCCGCCGTAGTACGCGCCCCATTCGCCCACCAGCATCGGCATCTCCAAACGCTGTTGCGTTTCGCCATGCCGCGCGAAGATCAGTTCCACGCGCGGGTTGGACGCGGAAGCCACCTCCGCGGTGTCGGTCACCAGGTCATAGCCGTGCGGCGCGTATGCCTGTAGCGGATCGCGCCCGCCGTCGGCGGTCTTCATCGGCTCGATCATGCTGCGCACGCCCATATTCGATGCGCCGCTCGTTTCCAGAAAGATGATGTGCTGTTGATCAACTTGCCGGATCGCGTCGGTGACCTTTTGAAATAGCGCGGTCAACGTCGTTCTTTCAAAATCCTCAAACACCGGTTGAGCCGCATCCAGGACGCGTCCATAGACCTCTGGATTGTCCAGCTTTTTCAGAATCTTGGAGCGTCCTTCCGGAGTTCCCCATTGCGTCATCACCTCTAACACTGCCGATGTCGACGCGCCCTTGGGGTCGGCGCCCTCGGCCGCGACCTGCCTGACAATTTGCAACAAACCCTTTGTCACCAGGCTCCCGGCGAACGGCTCATTCATCAGGTCATAGCCGATCACGGTGGGATGGTTTGCGAAGTGCTCCGCCAGAAACTTCCATGCCCCCGCGTAGCGATCTTGCAGACCGATCCCGCCCGGCCCCGGCTTGTTCGCGTAAAAATTATCGAACGCCCGCTGCACCGCCGGGCTGGTGAAGTAGGCATCGCTCCACACAGCGCCCAGGGTGGTGTGCGGCTTGTCGTCGGTCAGCGTGGCCCACTCGGGCGCGCCGTCGGAAAACTTCATGCTGAACAAATCCTGGTGCATGTCCAGAACGACATACAGCCCATGCTTCGCCGCCCACGCCACCCGCTTGTCCAATTCCGCGAGGCATTGCGGGTTGTACTCTCCGGGGGCCGGTTCCACCGCGGCCCAGGTGAACCCTAGCCGGATGCAGTTGAACCCCCACGACTTCATGTCCGCATAGCCGGACTCGTCCAGCCACTCGTACTGTTTCCAAGCGGCGCTTTTGTCGACGACATTGACGCCGTGCAACAACAGGTGTCGCCCCTCCGCGTCCAGAAACCTCGTGCCAGAAACCGAGACGAACCGCTCGCCGCCCCAGGCCGCACCCTGGATCAAGGCCGCCGCAAACCAGGTCGCGGCCAGCGCCCTGAACATTCCCCTTGTCTGATGCCTGACAATCATTCCTCAACCTTTTTTTGAAATGGAGCGCACGGCGCAACCGACATGCTCGAATCATTATCGCTGAAACCGAGTCGTTTGGGGGGATGCCGTGGCGGATTGTGGTTTCGCACTGGGCTAGCCGTTGGAGGGGCCATTTTTTGGGCGGCCGAAGCGGACCAATGCCGCAGTAAAGCGCACCTGCGCCGAGCTGTAACTGGTCCAACCGTTTCACCAGCGCCGGCCCCCTGTTGGCAGGCACATTGGTAAAGTAATGCTGCGGATCGCCGCTTCGCCCCTCACCCTGCCCTCGGTCCCGAGTACCAGAGCGAGGGTTTTGAAACCGGCGCTGCTCACAGAACACCTTCGCCAAGAAAGTTGATACCAACCGATGACGCCCATCGATCGACGCGTATTCTTGTCGCGCTGCGCCGCCACGGCCGCCGTCGCCGGACTAGCTGACCTTGATGGCGCCGAACGCTCGGCCGGCGCGGAAGCCGCCACCGACCAAGCGTCGCCTGCCGGCAGAAATGGATTCTGCTTTTTGCACACCTATGAAGCATCTGGCAGCTATTGGGCCGGATTGGAAAAAGCGGGCCTCGTGCGGCCGCACAACGGCGTGCGGCTCATCAACTCGTCGTATGGCGACGACAGCGCGCGGTTCAACCAGGTGGCGCGGGTGGGGGGCGCGCTGCATCGCATCGTCAGCGGCCGGAGCCGCCCGCTGGTGATCGACCGGGTCGCGGGGGGCATTGTCTATCACCCGTACCAGTTCGATGCCGAGTTGATCCGCGCTTATGACGAACTGTTGGGCGACAAGTTTCTGGGGGGACAAATTCATGAAACGATTTCCAACACGCACAACGATTGGGATCGATTCCTGAGCGTCGATCCAAAATACGCCGAGGACCCGATCGAGGCCGCGGCCGTGCGCGACCATCTCAACCACCAGACCATCGCGAGTCGCTATCTCGAATATGGCACAGTAGACGATTACGACGGGCGCCGATTTCCGCGCGATTTCGAAGCGCTGTGGCAGGAGACGGTGCGCAACTTTCAGGCGCAAGCCGATCGAGTCGCCGGCCGCTGCTGCTATGCCGAGGGATCGGCCAAGGGAGAATTGGTGTGGCACGCGTTTTACAAACTGGGGGCGCGATCGTGCCTGGCCGAGGTCGGCCCCTGGGCGTCGCACCGCTCGCAGTTCATGGTCGCCAGTCTGCGCGGAGCGGCCAAGGCGGCGGGCAAGCCGTGGGGCGTGTTCTTCGCCCCGTGGGGGCCGCAAGGCTGCACATCGTTCCTGCCGCTGGGAGAGTCGTCTTGGCAGATTCCGCCCGACACCTGGGACAAATCGGTATGGCCGATCGGTCCGGAATTGGGCCCCTCCAGCGCGCTGCAGCGGCGCTCGTTCTTTCATACCTATCTCTCGGGAGCGCATACGCTGCACGAGGAGTGGGGCGCGGAATGCAATCTGACGAACTGGGACAGTGGGGAGCTTTCGTCCTACGGACGAGTGACGCGCGACCTGCTCGATTTTCAAGACCAGGTGGGGGACGTGGGCGAGCCATTCACGCCGATCGCCTTGGTGCTAGACGCCACCGTGGTTCCACCCTTTGCCAGGGCGGGCAAGCTCCAGCAATTGATTCCGCCGCGGGCGATCGATCTGGATTGGGCCCAAGTGAAAGAGGCGCTCTATCCGCCCGCGGAGTCGGCGGCGGCGAAGGGGGCCAGCGAGTTGGCCCGCGGTGAAGTCGCCTGCTATGCGCCTTGCCCGTATGCGGAACTGTTCGACGTGACGCCATCCGACGCGCCAGAAGCGGTGTGGTCTGATTACCGGGAGGTGATCGCGATTGGCGACGGCCACGCACCGGCCTGCGCCGTGCGCGGGCCAATCGACGCGCAGATTGCCCGGCTGAAAATCGCGCTGGAGAAATGGTCGCCGCTGACGCGCACTGGCGACATGCTGCTGCAAATCAATCGGCGCGCCGCCGACCAGGCGTGGATCATCGGTTTGCACAATCCGTATGGCGCCTACCGCGGCGACGTGGCCAACTTGGGCAGCATACTCGAAGCGGACTGCGCGCAGCGCGAGACGCTGCGCATGAAGTCGCCGATCAAATCGGCTCGTGCGCTGCACGCTTGGCCAGCCGGCAGCGGCATCGAGCGGCAAGGAGACGAGCTGGTGGCAACGGTAGGACCGGGCGGCACGCTGATCGTGGAAGTGATGACGTAGCTTGAGCACGGCGGCGAACTGGTTGGCGCCAACGGGCAGTGGCTTGGCCGACAAACGCCAGCGGCGCGCGGCCGGCGCGGCGATGGGAAATCGAATAGCCGGCATCGCATGGTAGAATCATCTATGAGCCGCGCCCGGCCCAAGGGATGCCCATCATGACCAAGCTGGATTACCGCAACATCGAACAAGACCCGGCCCGCTGCGGCGGTCAGCCAGTCGTGGGCGGAACCCGCATCCGGGTGGGGATCATTCTGGGTTGTTACCGGCAAGGGATGAGCATTGAAGAAATCGTCCAACAATATCCGGGGCTCAAGCCGGCGGACGTTCACGACGCCTTGGCGTACGCCTACGACCACCTGGACGAAATTGAGGCCGGCGCGGCGGCCGATGATGAACTCGCGGTCAAGGCGCGGTACGCCAGCGTCAACTCGCCCCCATGAGCGGCGTGAAGTACTTCACGGATGAAGATGTCTACGCGGCGGTGGCCCCCGCTTTGCGGAAAGCCGGCGGAGATGCGGTACCGCGGACTGTCGATGCGATGGCCAGCCGGGTAAACTCGCCGGTTTGAATCCTTCGACGGACGGGGAACGCAAGTAGTGCCCACGCTGGATTGGATCGGCAAGGCGGCGGTGGTGAACCATCACCACAAGGTTCGCTACCACTTGCTGCGCTGCGATCGCCAGCTTAGCGCCGGCGACGCCGAGGCGGGCAACCTGCTGGTGCAAGGGGACAATCTGCTGGCGCTCAAAGCCTTGCTCCCCTACTACGCTGGCAAGGTGAAGTGCATCTACATCGCCCCCCCCTACAACACGGGGAACGAAGGCTGGGTCTACAACGACAACGTGAACAGCCCCGAAATCCGCCAGTGGCAGCTACGGCGTCGTCGAGGTCGTCAAACTCCAACTGGTCTCCGGCGTGTGGCGCATCCAGACCTTTCTCGCCATCGGCAACTACGGCTCCGGCAACCTCACCCTGACCTGGAGCCTGTGATGTCCACGTCCTGGCAATGGTTCCCCGAGACCAAGGAAGCCATCTGTAACTACTGCGGCTTCCGCGCCACATATAAAGATGACGTCCCCGGCCACCTCGAGCACGAGTGTGACCCCGCCAAGCACCCTGCACTCACCGCGCGCCAAGGCCTGCCCATCGGCCGCAGCCCGCGCCCCAATGCCGCCTCCCGCGTCCCGCGCGGCCAACTCCTCGCCTGCATCCACCGCGGACCCGAGGACCGCCAGGAACCGTGCGAAACCTGCGGCGGGGGTGTCCGCATCAAGATCTTCGCGTGTGCGGTCCACGGCGAATGCCAACTGGACGACAAGATCGCGGGCGTGAAGTTCTGCGGCGGCTGTCACGAGCGCGCGCTTGCTACGGTGTGAACCTCTTACGGCGCGTTCGCTGGCGCGGCATCAGGCTTGGTGATGCCCATCAATTGCTCGGCTTCGGCGCGGAAGCGGCTGAGATCGTCGTTCTTCGGCTGGTTCTTCTCCATCCACTCGACACTGCGGTCGTACCACGTGCGGGCCTCGTCCTTGTGGCCGAGTTGCCAGTGGGCCATCGCCAGGAAGAAACCGTTGAAGGCAATGTGCTTGTCGGGCGCAAGCACCCTTGCTTTGTCGAGTGAATCGACGGCCTGCTGCCATTGCCCGGCGCGATACTGGGCCATGCCCAGGGTGCTCATGTTGAACGCATCGTTGGGTGCCAACTCGCCGGCCTTTTGGGCAAGCTGAACGGCAAGCGCGGACTGATCATCGTCGGTCGCTCCTTCGGCGACGAGATCCCAGCACAGCCTGGCCAACTCGTGCGGATCATCCAGGCGCAGCGCGCCGCTACGGAAGATGTCGCGCGCCGTCGTAACCGTTTCCAGCTCGTTCCACCTCGTTGATTCGCGTTCCCGCGGCAATGCGCGGTGCAAGAGCCTCAACAGCTCGCCGCTCCATTTGATTCCATTTGTCTGCGCGTCGCGGAGGTCCGCCAAAGCCTGCTCCCAGTGGCCGAGACCGACCTGGGCAATCGCCCGCCGGGCCAGGAACTGCGGGTCGTTCGACAGTGTGGCTACGGCATGGCGCGCCGTGGCGGCCGCCTCGGTCGAATTGCCCGGAGCTTTCCAGATGCGCACCGTGCCGTCGCTCTGCCGGGACAGCAGCGTGGCGCCGTCGGGCGTTACCGCCAGTTGCACCACGGCGCTTTCGGACGTCTGCGCCGCGTCCGCAGCCGGTCGGACCGTGAATCGCTCCTGCCGCGACGGGAGGTCCCATAGGCGGATCGCCCCGCGACTGCCGACCGCCAGGGTGCGGTCGCCAGGAAAGAATGCCAAGGCCGTGATCGCCGACTCGTGGCCTGGAAATGAGGCGATGACCTCCGCCGTCTGCATGTCGAAAACGTGCGCATTGCCAGTATCGGTGCCCGAGGCCAGGTATCTATTGTCCGACGAAAAGGCGACTTGCGTCGCCGCGCTCGCGGACGGGACAGGAACAGGCACGATTTGTTCCGATTCGAGGTTGTACAGGTTGACGACTCCAAACTGATGCGCGGCCGCCAGCCAGCGGCTATCCGGAGAAAACTCGACGTGCAGCACAGGGCAGAGAAGCCAGAAACTCGGATTCGAATAGCGAATTGCCTTCGGCGCCTCCCTGGTCGGCGGCGCGCCGTCGAGTTCGTTGACGTGTATCACGTTGATCCAATCCTCGTAGCTCGCCACCCAGCGGCCGTTCGGCGAAAGACGCACGTGCAACGACGAGCTCGATCCGCGCGATCCGCCGAGAGTCAGGACATTGGGCTGGGAATTGGAAGCCAGATCCCACACTCGCACCATCGGACTCCCCACGGTCGGAACACGATCGACCGAGGCCATCCGAGCGCCGTCGGCCGAAACGGCGCGAATATCATCAGCCGGAAGCGGGTCGTCCGTCCGCGTGCCTGTCTCCAGGCTCCATGACTGTGCCGGAAACTCATCTCCGACCAGAATCACCGATTGACCGCCGCGCATCGCGACCATGTGCCGGTTGGGAAGCTCGGGGTGGATCACCTTTAAGGCGGCCGACGGGCGCGCGGGCCAGATTTTGGCCGTTCCGTCGGTACTCAAGGACGCCCAACAATCGCGACCGCCCGACGCCGTGGCGATGCCCACAACCGCGCCGGAATGCGGCAGTCGGCACAGCAATTTGCGTTCGACAGCGTCCCACACGCTCACCATGCGATCCACACCTGCGGCGATCAGCGTGGTGCCATCCGCCGTGAACTTCATCCACGATCCCGGTCCCCCCTGGCCAAACTCCCACAGCGTCGCGCCGCCGTCTGCGTCCAGAAGGACGTTGTTCGTCGGGTTGCTGGCGGCGACAAACCGTCCGTCGGGTGAAACATCCCAAATCGTGGTTTCGTCAAGCTCACGGACGGCCTTTGGAGGTTGAACAGTCAAGTCGTAGATGCGCGAGAGGCGCCGCGTTCCATCATTCTTATCGCCGAAGCTCGCGCCTGCGTACAGGCGCCCGCCGTCCGGAGAATACACGACGCTATCCGCGAACTCGCGCTGCAACTCGAGCTCTCGGCGAGGTTCATCTGCACGAATGTCATAGATGACGACTCCATCGCCGGCCACGGCCAGGCGATTGGCGTCGGGCGAGAAGGCCATGCAACGGGCGTAGTCCCAATCGTCGGCACTTTGGCCGACCAGCGTACCGTCGCTGGCGTTCCAGAGGCGGATCGGTCCGCCCTGGCTACCGCTGGCTAACAGTTGGCCGTTCGGCGAGTACGCCAGACACCTGATCATGTAGGGACTCGACGGCAGGGTTGATTTCAACCTTCCCGTATTCGCATCCCGAAGCTCAATCCCGAACCGGTCGCCTATCAACGCATAGCCGAGGGCAACCGTACTTCCATCCGAGGAGATGGCAACTGCCCCATAGCTACCGTCCAGGCGAGGCAAACCACCGAGCTGGACATTCAACCCGTTCGTATAAGTAAGCGTCGCGCGCAGGCCTGGGTGGATTTCGCGCCACAAGTAGTGCCATTCGAAGCCGCGCAGGTCGGGCTCGCCACCCTTCGGGCGGTGGTTCTCCAACAGGTCGAGGACGCGCGCCGAGTGGCCGGCCGTGAGCGCCTGTTGGGCCAGGTTCATTTCCGCCGCGTACAATCGCTGACGCTCGAGCAATTCCTTGTCTTGCGCAAGTTGCAAGGCATTGCCTTTCGCCACGAGCGCGCCGTCCCTTGCCACGACGGCGGTCCTCGCCTCGCGAGCGCGCGCGTCGGCCTGAATGGCATAGTACGTCGAAACGCCAGTGCCCGCGATCAGGGCAGCGGCGGCTGTCGCTGTCAGCGCCGCAATGGCCGGATTCCGCCGGCACCAGCGCACGAGGCGCTCGCGCGCCGTCGATCGCCGCGCCAGGATCGGCCGATCGGCCACGAACCGCAGCAGATCTTCGGCCATCTCGTCGGACGTGTGATAGCGAGAGCCCGGCTCCTTGGAAAGCGCCTTGAGCACGATCGTTTCCAGGTCGCGCGAAATGCTGGCGTCCAGCTCGCGCGGCGGCACCGGCTCGCGGTCGGTCACCTGTTTGAGCGTGTCGATCGTGCTGGCGGCCTGAAACGGCGGACGCCCCGTCAGCAGAGCATACAGCGTCGCGCCCAGCGAATACACGTCGGCGGCAGGTCCGATCGCCGCCGAATTGCCCGACACTTGCTCGGGCGACATGAAGCTGGGCGTGCCCAGCAATTGCCCGGTGTGTGTCAAACCACTGCCGTCGGTTTGCCGTTTGGCCAGCCCAAAGTCGGTGACCCGCACGCGGCCGCTGTCGTCCAGCAGTATGTTGGCCGGCTTCAAATCGCGATGAATCACTCCTCTCTGATGCGCGTAGTGCACCGCCCCGCCAACCTCAGCGACGATCGTCGCAGCCTCACGGGCCGGCAGCGGTCCGTCGAGCAGTCGCTGGGCCAGGCTCAGCCCTGCGACGAACCCCATTGTGAAGTAGTGCTGTCCCTCGTGCTGGCCAACCTCGAACACCGGCACGATGCCGGGATGGTCGAGTGCCGCGGCGGCGTGGGCCTCGGCCGAAAACCGCTCCACGTCGGCCTGCGAGGCCAGTTGTCCCGCCAGAATCATCTTCAGCGCGACAATGCGCTCGGGATTCTTCTGCCGGGCCTTGTATACCACGCCCATTCCGCCGCGGGCGATTTCCTCCAACAGCTCGAAGGCGCCGAAGTTGCGAGGAACCGGTAGTATCGGCGCGATGGCACGGCCCCCGCCGGTCGAGCGCGCAGCGCCATCCGTGGACTTGTCCTGCTGCTGCCCCGGCATCACGCGGTTCACAGACTCGTAGTCGTCCAGAAACTCACGGAGCGCGTCGGCAATCTCTGGATGCTCGGCCAGAAACGCTTCGCGATCTGGCGCACAGCCCCGTTCCTGGGCCTCCAGGTAGTCGGCCACGGCGATGTCGACCTGCCGGCTGCGCAGGTTTTCGTGGGACTCAAACAAGTGCAGACTCCCCGGGCAAATCGTCGTCAGGTTGGAGTTTCAACTCCGCGCGCAACTGCCGCAAGCCGCGCTTCAGCAATCCGGCGACCGCGTCGCGCGAGCGATCCAGCCGCTGGGCAATCTCGGCCAGCGGCAGTCCGCTCCAATAGTGTAACGCCACCGCCTCGCGCTGCGCCTCGGGGAGCCGTGCCAGCGCCGCCACCAGTTGCAGCACCTGCTCGGCGAGCTCCGCCGGCGCGCCGGGCGCCAGGTCGCGGGCCAGCCACTGTTCGAGTCGCTGGGACGATTGCTCGATGGCCTGCTGCAGCGACACTTCGCGCCCCACATCGCGCTTGTCGGCAGTGATCTTGCGCACTTCGTCGGCGAGGTTGTTGGCCAGAATCTTGCGCAGCCACGCGAGCCGCTCAGCCGAGGGCACGACGAGTCCGCCAGCCAGCTCGCGATGCGCCTCGAACAGCGTGTCCTGGACGATGCCCGAGGGATCGAGCTTGCCGCGAAACCGGGCGGCGATCTGCTGCGAGGCCAAGAGCCGCAAGTACCCGCGGTACTGCTCCAGCGAATCGGCCTCTGCCGAGCGTTCGTCGGCTTTCATAGTCGGGCCCGGAGAATCGGCTCAGCCAGCGCCGCGGGGTTCCCTGGCGGCGCGCCGGCTCAGCCCCCCTTGAGCGTACTCGGCCGGCGGACGGTTTCAAGCGATTCGGGCGATCGTGTGAGCTGGGAATCAAATTCTTGCCCGCCGCGCGCCCCGCCGGCACGCGGTTTCCGCTTACGAAAAGTAGGGGGCTGTTCGCCCTGCCGCAGCAGTTAAGTCCCCGGCGGAGTCCGTCGGTCCCGACGACCGGCCCGCGAAGAACTCGGTTTTTCACCTGGGGAGAATTTGCAATGAAACGGCTCGCTTGGTTGGTACTGCTGACAGCTCATGTGCTCACTGCCGCCCACGCGCGGGCCGTCACGATTCCCACCGTGCCAGTCGGCAACGCGGGCAATGCCGGCGAGGTGCAATCCCAAGGCACGTTTGGCGCGGTCGGCTACAACTACCGCATCGGCACGTACGAGGTGACTAACTCCCAGTATGCCGCCTTCCTCAATGCCAAGGCCGCCAGCGATCCGCTCGCACTCTACAACACGTCCATGGCCAGCGGCGTAGGTGGAATCACTCGCAGCGGCGCGAGCGGCAGTTACACCTATTCGACGATCGCGGGTCGAGCGGACATGCCGGTCACCTACGTGAGCTGGTACGACGCGATCCGTTTTGCCAACTGGCTGCACAATGGCCAGGGCGCAGGCGACACCGAGACCGGCGCCTACACGATCCTGGGCGGAACTCCGACTCCCAGCAATGGCCCGAGCATCACCCGCAATGCCGGCGCCACCTGGGCCCTGGCGAGCGAGAACGAATGGTACAAGGCTGCCTATCACAAGAACGACGGCGCGACAGCCAACTACTTCGACTATCCAACCGCCAGCGACACGGCACCTGTCTCCCAGGGTCCGCCCGGAGGGAGCAACTCGGCCAACTACGGATTCGGCCAACTCGGTAGCTTTACCGTTGGAGGTGCTTATACCCTATCTGACAGCCCGTACGGTACGTTCGATCAGGCAGGCAACGCCTTTGAGTGGAACGAATCTCGCAGCGTCCGTGGGGGTTCGTATTTCCTCGGCTCTGGCTCGCTGGCCGCCTCGAGCCTCCTCAACGAATCCAACTTCATCTTCCCTGCCAGCGAAAATCTCAGCATCGGGTTCCGCGTGGCAACAGTCCCCGAGCCGTCAACGCTCGCGCTGGCGGCGCTCGGCATCGCGGGCCTTTTCATCGTGCGACGACGTTGTCGCGCTACACGCGTGGCGGCGGCGTTGATCACCTTCAGCCTGCTTGGCGGCACGAATCTCTACGCTGTGACCATCCCCACCGTGCCGGTGGGCAACGCGGGGAATTCAGCGGACACGACCGGCTATGGCGCCGTCGCCTACAACTACCGCATCGGCACGACCGAAGTGACCAACGCTCAGTACGCCGAGTTCCTGAACTTCAAGGCCGCCAGCGACCCACTGGCCCTTTACAACACGAACATGGGCAGCGACGCGCGCGGCGGGATCACGCAAAGTGGCGTCAGCGGCAGTTTTAGCTACGCCACCAAGACAAACATGGCCGACAAACCGGTCAACTACGTGAGTTGGTACGACGCGATCCGCTTTGCCAATTGGCTGCACAACGGCCAGGGCTTGGGGGACACGGAGACGGGCGCCTACACGCTGTTGGGCGGCACGCCGACGCCGAGTAACGGCCTGAGCATCACGCGCAACCTGGGCGCGACCTGGTTCCTGACCAGCGAGGACGAATGGTACAAGGCGGCCTACTATCAGCCGGCCGCGCAAGGGGGCGACAGCGATAACTACTGGCTGTATCCCACGGCCAGCAACACCGCTCCCACGGTCGCCACGGCAAACAGCGTGGGCGACATTCGCAACCCGGGGACGAACGTCGCCAACTATCTGGAAGGCGCGGACTGGAATAGCCAGAACGGGAACGTGACGACGGTGGGTAGCGGCGGACCGCTGAGCGAGAGCTATTACGGCACGTCGGACCAGGGCGGCAATGTCTGGGAGTGGAATGAAGCGCTGATCAGCGGCTCGATTCGGGGCTTGCGGGGCGGTGCGTTCGGCATGCCCAGCCCGGTTTTCCTGCGGGCGTCGTTCCGGAGCAGCGGCTCCAACCTCCCGGCGGACGAAGTCAACTACATCGGCTTCCGCGTGGCAACCGTCCCCGAGCCCTCGACGCTCGCGCTAGCGGCGCTGGGAGTCGCGGGCCTTTTCATCGTACGGCGCCGGCGAGCCGCGAGTCTTGCCGTACTGCTGGTCGCCGCGACGCTATTTGCCGGTGCCGAGGCACGCGCCGCCAGAGTCTTCGTCACCAGCGAATATTCGGGGGGCCACACAGGTGACTTGGGTGCAACTGTGCTCAGTCAGCATCTCCCGGCACGAGGAAAAGCGGTCTTCGACTCCATGGGAAATGCGTTCGTCTTCGGCGGCGCCGATTCGCTTGAAAAATTCGGCCCCACCGGGGCGTATCTGGGACCGCTCGTCGTGCCTGTCAACGCGAGCTGGATTCCCCGCCTAGCCATTGATGCCAGCGACAACCTGTATTACGTCGCATCGGAGACCACGATCCATCGGGTCGGTCCGACCGGGACCGACCTTGGCACGTTCGCGACCGTCCCCATGCTCAACGAGTATAACTTATTCGACGGTTGGACCGCTTGGGGTCCGGACGGCAACCTGTACGCATCATCAAGTCATACCGATGCCGCGGGGGTGCATTGGACGTCCGTCATCTCGAAATTCGATGCGTCGGGCCTCTACCTCGGCACATTCAAGGTCCTCGATGATGGATACAGGATCATCGAGGATATGACTTTCGACGCCAGCGGTAACTTATACGTGTCGGACGTGTTGGAGGACGGAGGTGCCATTCACAAGATCAGCCCGACCGGAACTTATCTCGGCATCTTCGCATCCGCGGATACCGATCTCTGGGGCCTTGCGTTTGATCCCAACGGAAACCTGTGGGTGGCGTCTCCGTTCGAATCTGCTATCCGCGAATACGGCCCTACAGGTGAACTCCTCGGCACGCTGCCGCTGTTCTACGAGAGTTACTTCATCGAGCAGCCGAACGATGTGTTTCTCGTCCCCATCTGGCGCCCGCTTTTCATTGCCATTTCGCCCGTTCCCGAGCCGTCGACACTCGCGCTGGCGGCGCTGGGGATCGTCGGTTTGTTCCTCGTGCGATGGCGGCGTCGCGCTACGAGCGCGGCAGCGGTGTTGATCACGTTCGCCCTGCTGGGCAGCACGCACCTCTACGCCGTCACGATCCCCACCGTGCCGGTCGGCAATGCGGGGAATGCCGGCGACACGCAGATCATGTCGACCGATGTAACGACCGGCTATGGAGCGGTGGCATACGACTACCGCATCGGCACCACGGAAGTCACGGTCGGCCAGTACACCGCGTTTCTCAACGCCGTTGCAGCTACTGATACGTACGCGCTCTACGACACATCCATGGCCACGGACTTGAACATCACAGGCATTGCGCGTAGCGGCGCACCAGGCAGTTACACGTACAGCGCGATCGGATCCACGAGCCGTCCGATCAGTTATGTGAGTTGGGGAGATGCGGCCCGCTTTGCCAATTGGCTGCACAACGGACAGCCCGTCGGGCCTCAAACTGCCGGCACGACCGAGGGTGGCGCGTACACGCTGAACGGCGCTACCAGCGATGCGGCCCTGTTGAACGTCACGCGCAATCCCGGCGCGCAATGGTTCCTGCCAACCGAAAACGAATGGTACAAGGCAGCCTATCACCAACCTGCCGCACAAGGTGGAGACAGCAGCAGCTATTGGGACTTTCCCATGCGCACGAACAGTATCCCCTACTCCGATCAGCCGCCAGGCACCACGCCCGACAACACACGAGTCGGAAATTTCATACGGAATGACCCGTTTTCCAGCGGCTACAACGATGGGTACGCGGTCACCGGATCAACGAGTTACAGCAGCACGCAGAACTACTTGACGGATGTTGGGGCCTACACGTCGTCGCCGAGTTTCTATGGCACGTTCGACCAGGGTGGCAGCCTGTGGGAGTGGAACGAAGCGGTGCTATTCGTCCCGGAACGGAGTGCCTCGTTTCGAGGCGTGCGCGGCGGCGGTTGGGAGCGGTTTTTTCAACACACCGGCGCCGCTTGGCGCGATTATGGAATTCCGTCGGCCAACGTCAGCTACTTTGGCTTCCGCGTGGCAACCGTCCCCGAGCCGTCGACGTTCGCGCTGGCTGCGCTCGGCATCGCGGGCCTTTTCATCGTGCGACGACGTTGTCGCGCTACACGCGTGGCGGCGGCGTTGATCACCTTCAGCCTGCTTGGCGGCACGAATCTCTACGCTGTGACCATCCCCACCGTGCCGGTGGGCAACGCGGGGAATTCAGCGGACACGACCGGCTATGGCGCCGTCGCCTACAACTACCGCATCGGCACGACCGAAGTGACCAACGCTCAGTACGCCGAGTTCCTGAACTTCAAGGCCGCCAGCGACCCACTGGCCCTTTACAACACGAACATGGGCAGCGACGCGCGCGGCGGGATCACGCAAAGTGGCGTCAGCGGCAGTTTTAGCTACGCCACCAAGACAAACATGGCCGACAAACCGGTCAACTACGTGAGTTGGTACGACGCGATCCGCTTTGCCAATTGGCTGCACAACGGCCAGGGCTTGGGGGACACGGAGACGGGCGCCTACACGCTGTTGGGCGGCACGCCGACGCCGAGTAACGGCCTGAGCATCACGCGCAACCTGGGCGCGACCTGGTTCCTGACCAGCGAGGACGAATGGTACAAGGCGGCCTACTATCAGCCGGCCGCGCAAGGGGGCGACAGCGATAACTACTGGCTGTATCCCACGGCCAGCAACACCGCACCCACGATTGCCACGGCCAGCAGCACGGGCGGCATCAGCAACCCGGGCGCGAACGTCGCCAATTACCTTTCAGGCGCCGATTGGAACAGCCTGGACGGCAACGTGACCACCGTCGGCAGCGCTGGCCCCTTGAGCAACAGTTTCTATGGAACGGCGGACCAAGCTGGTAATGTGTGGGAGTG
The DNA here is from genome assembly GCA_019694455.1 of Pirellulales bacterium. Classification (NCBI taxonomy): domain Bacteria; kingdom Pseudomonadati; phylum Planctomycetota; class Planctomycetia; order Pirellulales; species Pirellulales bacterium. Next base: position 30,816 of record JAIBBY010000014.1, on the reverse strand, counting down.
GAACGAAGCCTTGATCGCCGGGTCGTTTCGGGGCTTGCGGGGGGGGGCGTTTCGCGACCCCTTGAGCAGCCTGGCCGCCTCGATCCTCCCGGCTCGGCCTCAACCCGTCGTCGAGATCGACTCTGTCGGCATCCGCGTGGCGACCGTCCCTGAGCCGTCGACGTTCGCGCTAGCGGCGCTGGGCGTTGTCGGATTGTTCATCGTGCGACGACGTTGTCGCGCTACACGCGCGGCAGCGGCGTTGATCACCTTCAGCCTGCTGGGCGGCACCAATCTCTACGCCGTCACGATCCCTACCGTGCCCGTCGGCAATCCGGGGAATGCCGGACAGGTTCACCACCAAGGAATCTTTGGCGCGGTCGCTTACGACTACCGCATCGGCGCGACCGAAGTGACTAATGCCCAGTACGCGGCATTCTTGAACGCCAAGGCTGCCAACGACCCACTGTCCCTCTACAGCACGAACATGGACAGCGACCCCCGCGGCGGAATCGCGCGCAGCGGCGCTAGCGGCAGCTACACCTATTCACCCAAGGCGAACATGGGTGACAAGCCGGTCACCTTTGTAAGCTGGTACGACGCGATTCGCTTTGCCAACTGGCTGCACAACGGACAGGGAAGCGGCGGTACGGAGACCGGCGCCTATACGCTCCTGGGTGGCACGCCCACGCCAACCAACGGAATGAGCATCGTCCGCAATTCTGGCGCGGCCTGGTTTTTGCCGAGCGAAAACGAATGGTACAAGGCGGCTCTCTACGATCCAACGCTTTCCGGCGGCAGCGGCGGGTACTGGGCCTGGCCGACAAAGAGCAACACGGCGCCGACACCGGCCACGGCCGACAGTGTGGGCGGTATCTCCAACCCCGGCGCCAATATCGCGAACTTCGCTTTTGGGGCCAACTGGAACGGCTTCGCCAACATCACGACCGTGGGCAGCGCCGGCCCCTTGAGTCAGAGCTATTACGGCACCAATGACCAGGCGGGCAATGTTGTGGAGTGGAACGAAGCCGTCATCAGTGGCTCGTTTCGGGGTCAGCGCGGAGGCTCCTGGGCCAGCTTTACCGCTGGCGACCTGCTGCCCAACCAAGGCATCAGTCTTCCGGCGGTCGAGCAAGCGCACGTCGGTTTCCGCATCGCCATGGTCCCCGAGCCGTCGACGTTCGCCCTGGCGGCGCTGGGAGTCGCGGGCCTTTTTATCGTGCGGCGCCGGCGTCGTGCTGTGAGCGCGGCAGCGGTCTTGATCACATTCGCCCTGCTGGGCGGCACCAACCTCTATGCCATCACCATTCCCACCGTGCCGGTCGGCAATGCGGGAAATGCTGCCGACACAACAGGCTATGGCTCGGTCGCCTACAACTACCGCATCGGCACGACTGAAGTGACCAACGCCCAGTACGCCGAGTTCTTGAATTTCAAAGCGGCCAGCGATCCGTTGGCCCTTTACAACACGAACATGGGTAGCAGCGCCCGTGGGGGGATCGCGCGCAGCGGGGTCTCCGGCAGCTACACGTACACCACGAAGACGAACATGGGCAACAAGCCAGTCAACTACGTTAACTGGTACGACGCCATCCGTTTTGCCAACTGGCTGCACAATGGACAAGGCTTGGGGGACACGGAGACGGGTGCCTACACGGTGTTGGGCGGAACGCCCACGCCGAGCAATGGCACCTCGATTACGCGCGACTCAGGCGCGATCTGGTTCCTGACGAGTGAGGACGAATGGTACAAGGCGGCGTACTACGACCCTACGCTCGCGAGCGGCAGCGGCGATTACTGGGACTACCCCACACAGAGCAACTCAGTGCCCACGGTTGCCACGGCCAACAGCACGGGCGGCATCAGCAACCCAGGAACGAACGTCGCCAACTACCTTTTTGGCGCCGACTGGAACAGCGAGAACGGCAACGTGACGACCGTGGCTAGTGCTGGACCCTTGAGTGAAAGCTACTACGGTACGTTCGACCAAGGGGGCAACGTCTTTGAATGGACCGATCCGCTCATCGGCGGCTCGTCTCGGAGCTTGCGGGGTGGTGCGTTGGACACCAGCTCGAACTTCCTGATGGCCTCGAACTGGATCGTCAACAGCCCGACGATCGAAGTCAGCGCTCTCGGCTTCCGCGTCGCCACCGTCCCCGAGCCATCGACGATGGCGCTGGCCGGGCTGGGCGTTCTCGGAATCTTTGCCTATGTTCGCCGCAAACCACGACGAACCTGCGGAGCTTAGGCAATCCTGCGGAGGCCCGCCGCGCCTCTGAGAAGCGCGTATTGTTTCGACGACGGTTCTTCACAAGACACCTCTTGTCACACTCGCGCGAAGCGACTTTGCTGGCAGCGTGATGATCGATCAGGCACTTTTGCTTCCTTGAGCGATAACGTCGTTCGCAGCAGCTTCTAGGCTTTCAAGTAGAGCAGCATCGGCGCGGACGATCCAGCGTCCGTCGGTGCCGTCCACTTGCCGTGCGGGCAGTCTACCGTTGCGTATCCAAGCGTAGATGCGGTGCGGGCGAACTCCGAGTTCCCGTGCGAGGTCGGGGACGAACCACTCATCCTCTCTCAGCGCCAACTGGTCATTGCTTGCACCACGGCGGACGCTGGTCAGGCCGCATCGGCTGCGCTGTTGGAGCATGTGCAGTTCGGCCTCCGACATCGTTCCCTTCAGCCCTAGCAACCGTTCACCGTGAGTGCCAAATGGATGACAGGCTCGCGGACGTGAAATCTTGCAGTGCATGCAATGAACGAATTCCGCCAGCCGAAATCCTGAACGATGACAACAGCCGTTAACCCGAGCGAACAGAGATAGAGAGACTGCCGAGACTTTCGATCCAGATTGAGCTACAAATGGTCGGGAGAAGTGCGATCCGGCTCAGCGCGCGTCGGCCAGATCGTGAGACTTTGAGACTTCTGGCGAGGTCGGAACTCGTGGCCAGAACTGGCAATAGAACGCAGAAAGGCCAGCGTCTGAGAACGCTGGCCTTTCGTATAACCCGAGGGTAGCGACTTTTCGCTACCGCTCAAACAAGTGGCGGGGACAGGATTCGAACCTGCGACCTCGAGGTTATGAGCCTCGCGAGCTACCGGACTGCTCCACCCCGCGTCATGTGTCCCTGCATTGTATAAGTTGCCGCGCGGGTGTCGAGGGGAGGACGATCGCGATCTTGACGCGACTCGCCAGACGCCAAGGCCGCTTGTGCGGGCAAAGCGGCCTGTTACGGCAATATGGGCGATGCCATGCGAGCGAATTCCGCCGCTGATTGATTCTCCCGCCGGCGCCAGACAGCTAGACTGGAAGAGTCCTTTCGCACCTTCCCCTCATCGCTCGGCAATTGCGCACCGGCGCCACCAAGGGACATGTCGCCGCAGGATTCTGAACTATCACCTTCGATTGGCCCGCCGACCGAACCGCCGGTCCCGTTGCCGCCGGGCAAGCCCGTATCCGCGCCGCTGCCGCCACCGCCTCCGACCGATGCCAGCGGCAAAGCGCGCTGGCGGATGCCGGTAGCTCCTGGCACGGAACCGCTGCCGAGTCCGCCGGATGGCGCTGCGCGCGCAGGCGCGCCACAAAGCGCGGCGCCGACGCCTGAATCGACCGGCGAGCACGAAGAGAACAACCTCAAAGAACTGGCGATCAAGAACGCGCCCCCGTGGCTGGTGAGCCTGCTGGTTCACATGCTGCTGGTGATCATTTTGGGATTGTGGTTCTTGCCGGTGGAACTGCCCAAGCTGGTGAGCTTGGAGGTGCTCAACATCGACGAACCGATCAACGAGCCGCCAGAAGAGTTGAACCTGGACGACGCGCAATTGGGGGTCGACACCGGCGAGGCGATCGACGTGATCAACCCGGAGAACTTGACTCCGGTGGACGACCCGTTCGCCGCGCCTCCGGACCTGGAGATTGGTCCGGGGGGGCTGTTCGCGAGCAGCAAGGTCGACGCGCCTGCGATTGGCAACGCGCTCTCGGGGCGCGAAGAAGGGACGCGCCGCGCGCTGATCGGCACCTATGGCGGCACCGGCAAGACCGAGGCCGCGGTGGCGGCGGGCCTGGCATGGCTGGCCAATCATCAGCGCTCCGATGGCTCTTGGAGTTTGCAAGGTCCGTACAGCGACGGCTCGCAATTTGAAAACGTGGCGGCGGCCACGGCCATGGCGCTTTTGGCGTTTCAGGGCGCGGGCAACACGCACGAAAAAGGGAAGTACAAGAACCACGTCGAGAAGGGCATCGACTTTCTGTTGCGGTTGCAAGACGAGCACGGCAACTTCTTTCACAAGGGGCCGCTGCATAGCGGGCTATACAGTCAGGCGCAATGCACCATCGCGGTTTGCGAGTTGTTCGCCATGTCGCAAGACTCCAGACTGCGCGAACCGGCGCAGCGGGCCATTCAGTATTGCCTCAGCGCGCAAGACAAACGAAAAGGGGGCTGGCGCTACATTCCGGGTGAAGACAGCGACACCTCGGTGACGGGCTGGTTTGTGATGGCGCTGCAAAGCGCGAAGATGGGAGGACTCGAGATCCCCAGCCCGGTATGGGCCATGATCAATCAGTTTTTGGAGAGCGTGGCCTACGAAGGTGGCAGCCGCTACGCCTATCTGGCGGGGGGCGAGGTCAAGCGCTCGATGACGGCCGAGGGGTTGCTGTGTCGGCAGTGGCTCGGCTGGGACCGCAATGACCAACGGCTGAATCTTGGCGCCGACTTTCTGGTGGTGAAGGAGAACCTGCCCGACTGGGACAGCCGCGACGTGTATTACTGGTACTACGCGACGCAGGTGCTGCACAATCTCGACGACGACCGCTGGCACACATGGAATCACCTGATGCGCGAGATCCTGCCGAACAAGCAGGAAAAGAAGGGACCGGAGATGGGTAGCTGGCATCCCACAGGGGGCAAGGCGGATCAGTGGGGCTATCACGGCGGCCGGCTCTATGTGACGTGCCTCTCGATCTACATTCTCGAAGTGTACTATCGCCACCTGCCGCTGTACGCCACGGCGCACAACGAGAAGTCTTCGAAGCCGGCTGCCATTTCGCCGTAGTGCGCGCGCTGGCTGCTGGCGCGATACGAAGCGCGAGTCGCCCCCCAATGGATTGGGAACAACTAGTTTGCTTCTTGAATTTGCGCGGTGAGCTTCTCGATAGAAATCTCCAAAGTTGCTTGACTTGCCGCGCGTGTTTTTGAAAGATTCGTAACGACGCCTTGGCCAAGGTGGCGCGGGCGCGCTAGGGCTCTATGGCAGAGACTGGCCAGCGACCAGACGCCGGCATAAATTCTCTGACCCATCGGGTTTCTGGTGTGGCCAGCTATGCGGAGCGCTATGGCGCGCATCGCATGATGTTTCTGCCCGCCGCGTGCCGAAGCAGTCGATAGTTTCCGCCCCTCGTACCCACCGTTGCCTGCCTATCCGCGCGCCGCCGAGCGGGCGCGGTCATCTGCTTGAAGGAGCCCATGATGCGGTTTCTGCTTGGCTTTGTCAGTGGCCTGATCGCGATCGCCGCTTTAGGTCGCGCCACTCAGGGAGCACGCGCGTCGCGACCAGTCGGCCGCCCGCGCCGCATTGCCGTGGCGCCCGCCGCGCGGCCGCGTTTACGGTTGTCGCAATATTACTACGTCAGCCGCAATTAGCAGTCGGCTGAACAGTTCTTTCGGTCGCCAGCGCTAGTCGCCGCCTGATTTGCGACACAACTTGAAAGGGACGCCGCTCGATGAAGCCGCATCATCAGACGATTGCCTGGACCACGATCATCGGCCTGCTATTGGGGATAATGCTGTATTTCGTTCAGCCATCGCAGCAGGGGCAAGAGACCATGAACCCGATGGGGGTGATCGCCTTCGTGTCGCTCGGCGCCAGCGTGGGCTGCTTTGTGTGCGACGGCAACCAGTCGCGCCGGCGGCGGTGAGCGATCGATTTTTTTGGCCCCTGGCTGCGACAGGCAATTAGAATGCGCTGTATCGCGGCCGCGTTGGGGCGCGCCGCGGATTCACTGGCTCCAAGACATTGAACTGGCATGCAACCGCGCCGCTGGCTGATGATTCTGGGGGTGACGGCGATGGTCTTGGCTGGCATCTTGGCTACAGCCAGCTCGCACGCCAAGGAGCCGAAGGGCGACGACGATCAGGCGCCGGCCGCGCCGGCCGATTATCAAAGCCAGCACTTCTTGGTTCACACCGATCTCGCGCCGCGCGAGGCGCGCGCGCTGCTTGATCGCCTGGAGACCATGCTCGGCCTGATCTCCAACTATTGGGGGCGGCCGCTGTCGGGCATCATCGAATGTTACGTTGTGCGCGATGTGAAAAATTGGCCGGCCAATTCGCTCGAAGCCGAGGGGCGCGAAAAGATCGAGCACGGCGCGGGGGTCACCATCTCGCGCAAGCTGGTGCGCGGCAACCGCTATCTGGCCAAGTCGGTCGTGTACGCGGTGGCCGATCACGGCACGCCGCAACACGAGGCGGTGCATGCCTATTGCGCGCAGACCTTTGGCGATGTCGGCCCGACGTGGTACAGCGAAGGCATGGCCGAGATGGGCAACTACTGGCGGGCCAACGATCCCAGCGTGCAGGTTGAACCGCAGATATTGCAATACTTGCGCGAGAGCGATCCCAAGAGCCTCAACGAGATTGTCAACGCCCGCGAGTTGAGCGGCGACTCGTGGCAGAACTACGCCTGGCGCTGGGCGCTGTGCCACCTGTTGGCCAACAACACCAATTACTCGGACCGTTTCCGCCCGCTGGGGTTGGCATTGCTCAACCGGCAGCCCACGCGCTTTGAGGACGCGTATGGCTCGATGTCGAACGAGATCTCGTTCGAATATCTGGAGTTTGTGCGCAACGTCGAACCGGGATACCGGGCCGATCTTTGCAGTTGGGATTGGAACAAGCGCTTCTCGCGTCCGCATAGCCGGCCGATCAGTGTCAAGGTCCATGCCGAGCGGGGATGGCAACCCACGCGCGTGGAAGTTGCCGAGGGAGATGTCTTGCAATTCACGACCACGGGCGAGTGGCGCCTGGAGAAGGAGGGGACGGATTTGACGGCGGCGGGGAACCAGGAAGGCGCCGGCAAACTGATCGGCGTTTGGTTTCGCGACTTTGAGTTGAGCGAGCCATTTGAGCTAGGGGACGAAGGGGAAATCGAGGCGCCGCATCCGGGTCGATTGTATGTGCGCTGCCAGGATGGTTGGGGCAGCCTGGCCGACAATCACGGTTCGGTGACGCTCAAGATCAGAGCGGCCAAGGGGCGCTAGTCGCCAGCCGAGTCAGCAAGACTTGCGCGCTGTTGTCGCAACCGCTCGGCCAGCGCCGGATCGGCCTTGGAATCGCAGATCGTAATCGCCTCGTCGATGGCCGCAAGCGCCGCCTCTCGTTGGCCGGCGGCCTGACTGGCGATGCTGAGCACTTCCCAACAGGCGGGACTGCGGCGCATGGTTTGTTGGCAAAGCTGTTCGGCCAGCGCGACCGCTTTTTGCGGATCACGGCAACCGGCGTCGGTCGACGTCGCCCAAAGCCGCGCCAGCGTGATGGCCGACCGCAGATCGTCTGGACGTTCGTGAAGATGCGCTTCCAAGATCGGGATTGCCTCGCAGGGGCGGCCGGTGTCGGCCAGGGCCACCGCCAACAGCGGCGACACATCGTGATTCCGCGGCTCCATGGCTCGCGCCGCTTGCAACTGCGCGAGCGCCAGCGCGGGCCGCTCGTTTCGCAATTGCCATTCGGCCAGTTTCAGCCGCGCCTCGGTGTTGCGGCCATCCAGTTCGACGGCTTGTTTCCATTGCCGCGCGGCTTCGGCCTCGCGTTTGAGTCCCCACAGGGCCTCGCCGGCGAGTTGCGCGTCGACGCTGGCCGGCGCAGCGGGGGGCGCCGCTGTAATGGTGGCCAGCGCTTGATCGTGCCAGCCATGTAGAAGTTGCAGCGCGGCCAAGGTGCGCCGCGCGCCCCGGTCGTCGGGATTGTTTGTCACTTCTCGTTGCGCTTGCTCGATGCCAGCGTCCCATTGTCCGGCCGAGGCGAGCAGGCGGGCCAGCGACAGGCTGCCGCGCGGTTCGATATCGCGTAGCGCGTGAAAGTACCACACGCCGAGCGCGTGCGACGGCGCCGTGTCGTTCCATGGCTGGCGATAAACAACGAGCGGAGAGGGGAGGCCGTCGCCGTAGAGTTGCTGGCTGTTCGCGTCGGGCGGAGGAGTGAGCGGACCGCCATAGGGGCGATTGTTGGCGTACACAAAGAGTGGCCCAGCGGTCTGATGTTCGTTTCGATAACGGCGGACCAGCCGATCGAACGAGGTGGTGTCGAAAGGGCGATCGGTGATGTGATAGGCGTTCGGGAGTCGCTCTTGGAGATAACCGTAGCGAGGATCAAAATAGAAATTGGCGGGCCAGTCGTAGAAGATCAGTTCGTCGTGATACTTAGCTTCGAGCAGCGCGACGGCGTCGCGCCAGGCGCCTGCCAGTCGTTGGTACTCACGGCTGCGTTCCCAGAGGAAGGGATAGCGCCACGGCAATTTGGGATAGAGCGCGCCGTGGCTGTTGACCAGATTGATCGCCAGCGCCGCCAACAGCACCACGCGCAGCCAGCGCGTGGTGACGCCTAATCCATGCAGCGCCAAGATCAGCACCAGCCACACCAGCGGGACCGCCAGCACCAGATAGCGCGGCACATAGATCGCCACAGTCAGCGCCACAATAAGCAGCAGCAGCGTCAGCGCGGTAAAGGCCAGCAGATTGACGGACGAACTGGAGAGCGTCGTGGCGCCGCGCCCGCGCGCCCATACCCAACCGACCACAGCGGCCACCGCGACCAATAGCGCCAACAAATCGGGATTGGTCCACGGCAAGATGGTGATTCGCAAGAAGGGAGAATTGGTCAACGACCAAGGAATTGGCACGTCGGAGGCCCATTTCATCAGCGCCAGTTGCAGGGCCAGGATGACGATCGCCAGCAGCGCATTGCGAGTTGGCGCGCTAAGCCACTTGCCGCCGCGCCGCTGCTCTGCAAGCGCCGCCACGGCAAGCCAAATCACCAGCGCGGCGCCCACCACAATGGCGGTGGCCTTGAACAGAAACGCGACGGCGCTCCAGGCAATCGCCCAACGGGGGCGTCCCCGCTTAACGCACAGCGCCGCCCCGAGCGCCGCGGCGGCCATTGGCAAATCCATTCCGCCGAGGTCGGTCTGAGCCGCCAAGAGCGGGCAGGTGACGACGACCAGGGCAGCCAGCGCCGCGACCAGGCGATCGACCAGGTCGCATAGTAGCGCATAGACCAGAAGCGCGATCATCGCTGTGTAAAAAAGCGCCAACAGGTGCTGCGCCACGACCACGGCGCCGACCGACGGCAACAGCCTTATGGCCAACGCCAGCAGCGTGGGCTGCACGCTAATCATGTAACTGCGGGCAGAACCAGGCTGCTCCAGCATGTGGGGCACCTCGTAGCGCAGCCGCAGATAGTTGAACTGGTTCTCGGCCAGCCAGTTGGCTTCGCTCCAGAGTCCGACCGCGTTGTCGTCGAACGGCGGCCACGTGAGCGTTTGCCAGCGCCAAACGACCATCGCCAAAAAAATCGAAACCGCCAATAACGTCCAGTGCCAGCGTCCGCCGGGCAAACGGGTGATCGCAGTCGAGGATGGTTTTTTGGCTTGCTTCAAGTGCGATTTCCAGGCCCGCGAGCAACGCTTTCGATCGTGGCGCGCTGCAGGCGGTCGGCCGGCAGATCGGACATGGCAGAACGATGACTTGGCGGCTGCGGGGTTTCATCAAAACAGCCGCCGCGCAGGGTGTCAAACCGAGTGGCGGCGGTGACCTACAGAACGTGGCGGCCGACGGGTACGATAGTGACTGTCACACCGTTGGCCGAGTGGCGGAATAGGCAGACGCACAGGACTTAAAATCCTGTGGGGGGTTACCCCCGTGCGGGTTCGATCCCCGCCTCGGCTACTTTGGGGCTTCTGGCGATACATTCATCGCCTGCGCACAGGCGAGTTGATTGCGCCTGCGGCATGGTGAAGCGACATCCGTTCAGCGGCTCTGAACCACCTGCAAGGGGCGGCTGTCTCGTGGTATAAAGCCCTGTTTCCCGCCCCCCTGCCGCCTGCCCCTGGAGGTTCTGCACGATGTCGATGACCGTATCCAAGCTGGTCCAAGCGTTGGAGCCATCGGCCACGTTGGCCATGGCGGCCAAGGCCAAGGCGTTGAAAGCGGCCGGCAAGACGGTCTACGACTTCAGCGTGGGAGAGCCCGACTTCAACACGCCAGCGCATATTTGCGACGCGGCAGCCAAGGCGATGCGCGACGGCCAGACGCATTACACGGTGGCCAGCGGCATTCCGGAGCTAAAGGCGGCCGTGGTCAAGCAGTATCAGGCCACCCACGGCTTGGAGTACAAACCGAACCAGGTGGTCGTTTCCAACGGGGCGAAGCACTCGCTGCACAACGTTTTCACCGCGGTGCTCAACCCGGGCGATGAGGTGATCATTCCGGCGCCCTATTGGGTCAGCTACTCCGAACTGGTCAAGCTGACCGGCGCGCGGCCGGTGATCGTCAGCACCGAGGAGTCGCAAGACTTCAAGCTCTCGCCGGCGCAACTGCGCGCCGCGATTGGCCCCAAATCGAAGATGCTGCTGCTCTGTTCGCCATCGAACCCGACCGGCACAATGTACTCGCCCGAGGAGTTGGCGGCGCTGGCCGACGTGGTGATCGAAAAGAACCTGTTGGTGCTGGCCGACGAGATTTATGAACGGCTGATCTACGGTCAAAACCGGTTTGCGAGCTTTGCCACCGTACGGCCGGGACTGGCGGAACGCACGATCTTGGTGAACGGCGTGAGCAAGACGTTTGCCATGACGGGTTGGCGCATTGGCTGGACATTGTCGCCAGCCAACATCGCCGAGGCGATGGCCAATCTGCAAAGTCAGGAAACGTCGAATCCGTGCAGTGTCAGCCAGTACGCCGCGCTGGCGGCGCTGGAAGGGCCGCAGGATTGCGTGGCCGAAATGCTGCAACATTTCGCCGAGCGACGCGATTACGTTCGCGCGCGAATCGCCCAACTGCCCGATGTCTCTTGTCCCGACATAGCGGGCGCGTTCTACGCCTTCATGAATATCAAAGCGTATCTGGGGCGCGATTACGGCGGGAAGCGGGTCAACGACTCGGCCCAGTGGTGTCTTACGTTGTTGGAAGAACAAAACGTGGCGACGGTGATGGGCTCGTCGTTTGGCGCCGAGGGGTACGCCCGCGTGTCGTTCGCCACCGGTTTGCCGGTGCTCGAAGCGGGTTTCGACCGCATCGAGGGCTTTTTGAAGAGCGCGAAGTAGCGCGCCGCGCAACTGTCGCGCCCAGCGCCAGCATCGCTGCCGCCATCGCGCCAGCGTAGCACCCGGCGCGCGATGATTGCGAAATGGTCATTGGATTGTCCGCATCCGGATGGCCGATCGTAACGAAGCCGCTGGAATGATCGCGCGGGTTTTTCCGTCACATTGCGCAAACTGGACTAGAATAGGATAGAGGGCGAGTGGCTTTGCAGTTCGATCTCTTGGATTGGAATGACGCGAAGTTGAATATCCTGCTGGCGACGAGCGAAGCGGTTCCTTTTGCCAAGACCGGCGGACTGGCCGATGTCTGTGGCGCGCTGCCGATCGAGTTGGCGCGGCTAGGGCACCACGTGACCGTGCTCATGCCCGCCTATCGGCAGGCCAAACGGGCCGGGTTGCCACTGGCGCCGACCGATATCGACTTTGCGGTGCAGATTGGGCGCAAGCAGGCGCGCGGCCGCTATTTGCATAGCCAGTTGCCGGGGAGCGATGTCGATGTGTACCTCGTCGAGCAAGACGAATACTACGATCGCCCCGAGTTGTATCGCGAAAACGGCAAAGACTACATCGACAACTGCGAGCGATTCGTCTTTTTCTGCCGGGCCGTTCTGGAAGCGATTGACCTGCTGGACCTGCCGGTCGATGTGCTGCACGCCAACGACTGGCAGACGGGGCTATTGCCCGCATATCTCAAGATTGAGCATCGCGGCGTACCGCGCTACGACCACATTCGCACGTTGTTCACGGTACATAATCTGGCGTATCAGGGGCAGTTTTGGCACTGGGACATGGTGCTGACCGGCCTCGATTGGAAATACTTCAACTGGCAGCAGATGGAGTTCTATGGCCAGTTGAACCTGCTCAAGACGGGACTGATCTTCGCCGACCAGATCAGCACCGTCAGCCCGCGCTACGCCCAGGAGATTCAAACCGAGGAGCAAGGTTGCGGGCTCGAGGGGGTGCTACGCCAGCGGCGCGACGCGCTGGTGGGCATTCTCAACGGAGTGGATTACGACATCTGGAACCCAGCGACCGATCGCGACTTGCCCGCCAACTACGACGCCGGTAGTTGGGCGCAAGGCAAGCGCGAGTGCAAACGCGCGCTACAACAAGAACTGGGTTTGCCGACCGACAACGACGAGCCGCTCATTGGCTTCATTGGCCGGTTGGTCGATCAAAAGGGGATGGATCTGATCTATCCCATGCTGCGCGAGTCGCTGGCGACCACCCCGGCGCAGTGGGTGGTTCTTGGCACCGGCGAGCCACGCTATCACGAGATGTTCGAGCAACTGGCGCAGCGACACCCGCACAAGTTCGCGCTGCGGCTAGAGTTTTCCGACGCGCTGGCGCACCGCATCGAGGCGGGCGCCGACATCTTTCTGATGCCCAGCCGCTATGAGCCGTGCGGGCTCAATCAGATGTACAGCCTGCGTTACGGCGCCGTGCCGGTGGTGCGCGCGACCGGAGGACTTTCGGACACAATCACTAATTGCACCGACGAGACGCTGGCCGTGGGCACGGCGAACGGATTCAGCTTTTACGACTACAGCGCGCTGGCGCTGCGCGAGACGCTGTCGCGCGCGCTGGCCGCCTACGCGACGCCCAGCGTGTGGTCGCGACTGGTGTCGAGCGGCATGCGACAAGATTGGTCGTGGCGGCGCAGCGCGCAGCAATATCAGGAGTTGTACGAGCAGATGCTGCAACGGCGGCTGGTGGCCGCGCGCTGAGCATGATGCCGATGTAACCAAGTCGCCGCGCTGTGAGGGACGCCACTCGACTGGTTTCGTCCGCGAAGCGACAAGCAAACGATTAGAGACGGATCTCTGTTGATTTGGCGCTGGGGCCGGGCGCCGGGTATTTGGGCAAGGAGTGCCATGCATCAGCTTTGTTTGGCGTTTTATTGGCATCAGCATCAGCCCTATTACCCCGACGATGTCGGCGGCGAAAACCCGATGCCTTGGGTCCGGCTGCACGGGACCAAGGATTATTGGGGCATGGCCATGCACTTGCGCGAAGTGCCGGAGTTGCATGCCACGATCAACCTGGTGCCGAGCCTGCTGTTGCAACTGCTGGCCTACACCGACCACGACCGCGAAGACACACACCTGCGCGTGTCGCGACTGCCGGCCGATGGCCTGGCCGAAGAAGACGTCATTTATCTACTCGACAACTTCTTCATGGTCCATGCTGACCAGATGATTCGCCCCTATCCGCGCTATCTGGAGCTATACCAGAAGCGCGGCATGAACGTTGATCCGCCGCTGCGGGCCGCCAAGCGCTTTCGCAAACAGGACATTCTCGACCTGCAAGTGTGGTCGAACCTGACCTGGATGCACCCGATCGCGTTCGAGCGCGACGCCGATCTGGCCGAGTTTCGCGCCCGCGGGCGCCATTGGAGCGAAAAAGACAAAGACTGGCTCCTCGGCAAGCAGATGCAGCTTTTGCGCGAGGTGATCCCGCTGCATAAGGAACTGGCCGACCGCGGACAGGTGGAGCTCACCACCACGCCGTTCTATCATCCGATCTTGCCGTTGCTCATCGACAAGCGACTGGCGCGCCGCGCCATGCCCGAGGTGCATTTGCCCAAGCATCTGGAGGGCTACCCGGAAGACGCGGAGCGTCATATTCGGGCGGCGGTGGCGCAGCACGAGCGGCTGTTCGGCCGCAAGCCGCGCGGCATGTGGCCCTCGGAGGGGTCTGTTTGTCAGGCGGTGATACCGGCCATCGCCGACGCGGGCATTGAATGGATCGCCACCGACGAGGAGATTTTGTCTTGCTCGACGGACGGGTGGATCTCGCGCGACGGGGCGGGCTACCTGCGCAATCCAGAGATGCTGTATCGACCGTGGCGCGTGGAAGAGCGCGGTCGCGCGCTGCAGATGATCTTTCGAGATCATGCGATGAGCGATCAGGTGGGCTTTCACTATCAGCGTTACGGCGCCGGGCAGGCGGTGGACGATTTTTTGGGCAAGCTGGAAGGGATCGCCCATGCGACGCGCGCCAATGAAGGACATCGGCCCACGCTGGTGAGCGTGATTCTCGACGGCGAGAACTGTTGGGAATACTACCCCAACGGCGGCGTCGACTTCTTGCGACAGATGTATCAGCGCGTGGCGACGCATCCGCGGGTGTCGTCGGTGCGGGTTTGCGATTATCTCGATCGCCACCCGGCCACCGATCGGTTAGGGCATCTGTTCCCCGGCAGTTGGATTCAACACAACTTTGGGATCTGGATTGGCCATTCCGAGTGCAATCGCGCCTGGGACGCGCTATTTGAAACGCGGCGATTTCTGCTCGACACGCAAGCGGAGGGGCGCAAGAGCCCCGAGCAGATCGAACAGGCTTGGCGCGAATTGATGATCGCCGAGGGAAGCGACTGGTTCTGGTGGTTTGGCGACGATCACTCGAGTTGCCAGGACGCCGTGTTCGATCGCTTGTTCCGCAAGCATCTGCAAAACGTGTACGCCGCGCTGGGCGAGCCGGCGCCTTTGGAGCTATTGCGCCCGATCAGCCAGAGCCATCGGCCTACACGGGCGTATAGCGACCCGGTGGGGCTGCTGAACGTCAAGGTCGATGGGCGGCGCACTTACTTCGAATGGATCAACGCGGGGCGCTTGCAATGCGATCGCGGCAAGGGCGCCATGACTATGGCTAGCGACGGCCTGTTGTCGTCCGCGCATTTTGGCTTTGACACTGAGCGGCTGTTGATTCGGCTCGATTGCCGCGGCGGCGCCGCCAGCGATCGGCTGGCGGAGGTCGAGGCGGTGCGAGTCGCCTTCTTCGAGCCCAACGGATTTGAGCTGTTGATCGCCAATCCTTCGGCGGCGCAGCCGGTGGCGCGGCTCTATCATGGCGATGTGCCGGTGTTCGAATCGCAGGTCGAAGTAGCCACCGACGGCATCATGGAGATTGCAGTGCCGTTCCGCAGCCTGGCGTGCGAGACCGACGATCCGGTGAGCTTTTATCTGGAGTTGATCGCCGACGAGCACGCCACCGAGCGGGCGCCACGTGAGGGGGCGATCGAAACAAGCGTGCCTGCGCACGACTATGAACTGTTGATGTGGCAGGTGTGACAAGCGGGAGCGCGCGAGCGACTGCTAAGGATTTTTTGGTACCTCCGCCGACGAGTTGAATCGCACAATGACGAACAAGCAAGACCCGCCCGAACTACGCAAAGATCCGATTTCTGGCCGCTGGGTGATCATCGCGCGCAGCCGCGCCAAGCGTCCGAACGATTTTGAGCCGACGCCGGAACTGGCCACGGGGCGCTATTGCCCCTTCTGCGAGGGGAACGAAGACGCGACGCCGAGCGAGATATTGGCGTACCGTCCGGACGGCGCCACGGCCAATCGCGGAGGCTGGCGGGTGCGCGTGGTGCCGAACAAGTTTCCGGCGCTGGAGATTGAAGGCGACCTGAACAAGCGCGGCGAGGGAATGTACGACCTGATGCGCGGGGTAGGGGCGCACGAGGTGATCATCGAGTCGCCGCGGCATTTGCTCAGTACCGCCGATCTCAGTGAGCGCGAAATCGAAGAAGTGCTCTGGGTTTACCGCGACCGGCTGGTCGATCTGAAGCGCGATCCGCGACTGGTCTACGGCATGATTTTCAAGAATGTCGGCGCGGCGGCGGGCGCCTCGCTCGAACACACGCATAGCCAACTGATCGTCACGCCGATCGTGCCCATCAACGTGTGGGAGGAAATGACCGGGGCCCTGGAGTTTTACAACTACCGCGGCCGCTGCGTCTTTTGCGACATGGCGCAGCAGGAATTATCGGCGGAGAAGCGATTGGTGCTCGATTCGCCGGGGTTTGTCGCGTTCTGCCCGTTCGCGAGCCGCTTTCCGTTCGAGACCTGGATTGTCCCCAAGACGCACTCCAGCCATTTCGAGAACATCCCGAAGCACAGCGTGGAAGAATTGGCGCGGGTGCTCCGTCAGACGCTGGCAAAGATCGAAACCGCCCTTGACCGCCCCGCGTATCATTACATCATTCACAACTCGCCGTTCGACGCCGGCGAGCTGCCCCATTATCACTGGCACTTGGAGATCATTCCGCGACTGACCAAGCCCGCCGGTTTTGAGTGGGGCAGCGGCTTTTACATCAATCCGGTGGGGCCAGAAGAGGCGGCGGCGTTCCTCCGCGATGTCGAGGCCGAGTCCCCGACCCGGCGCGCCGCGCCCTTGCGCGTGCTGCACTAGAAGCAAGCAAGTTTCGTAGTTCACGGATGTCCATACGAACCCGCAGATTGCAAAACGGCGAACCTCATGTCTGATGCCATTCGCTTCGTTCTGGCGCTGCACAATCATCAACCGGTCGGCAACTTCGATAGCGTGATTGAGCAGGCGTACCAGGAAAGCTACTCACCCTTCTTGGACGTGGCCGCGAACTACCCGGCGCTGCGCTTTGCGCTGCACACCAGTGGCTGCTTGATGCAGTGGTTGGAAGCCCGCCATCCCGACTATATCGACCGGCTGGCCGAACTGGTGGCCGACGAGCGACTGGAGATCATAGGCGGGCCGCTGGAAGAGCCGATCCTCTCGATGCTGCCCAGCCGCGACCGCATTGGCCAGATTCAACGCTACAGCGATTGGATCGAGCGCCGGCTGGGCACGCGCGTGCGCGGCGCCTGGATACCGGAACGCGTTTGGGAACAATCGCTGACGCGCGACTTGGTCGCGGCAGGCATCGAGTACATCATTCTCGACGATTTTCACTTCCGCTGCGCGGGACTGGTTGAGGACGAGCTATACGGATACTACATCACCGAGGACGATGGCCAGATCCTCAAGGTGTTTCCGGGGAGCGAACGACTGCGGTACACCATTCCGTTCGCCGATCCGCAGGCCACCATCGATTATCTGGCGGGGGTGGCGGCGCGGCATCCTGGCGCGACGGCCGTCTTTGGCGACGACGGCGAGAAGTTCGGCACCTGGCCCGAGACGCACAAGCATTGCTACCAGGACGGCTGGCTGACTCGCTTTCTCGACGCGCTGGCGGCCAACGCCTCTTGGCTGCGCTGCGCCACGCTGGCGGAGTGCGCCGACCAATCGCCACCGATCGGCAAGACCTATCTGCCCGACGCGAGTTATCGCGAGATGACCGAATGGGTGCTGCCGGTGGAGCAACTGGCCGACTACGAGCGCGTGACGCACGACATGGAAAACGATCCGCGCTGGCCGACGTTGCGGCGATTTGTGCGCGGCGGTTTTTGGCGCAACTTCAAGGCCAAGTACCCCGAATCCGACGAGATGTACTGCCGCATGATGATGGTCAGCGGCCGCCTGGCGGCGCTGGCCGCGCGCGGCGCCGCGCCGGAACTGATCGACCGGGCCCGCGCCGAGCTTTACAAGGGGCAGTGCAATTGCAGTTATTGGCACGGCGCCTTTGGGGGCATCTATCTGCCGCACCTGCGCAACGCGGTTTACAACCATTTGATCGCGGCCGACAACTTGCTGGACGAAGCCACTGGCCGCCCCGAGGCGTGGGTGGAGATCGCCGCTGGCGACTTCAATTTCGACGCCCGGCAAGAGGTGCAGCTTGCCAGCGATCGGCTGGTGGCGTTTTGCGCGCCGGCGCGCGGAGGCCAACTCTACGAACTGGACGTGCGCTCGATCTGCCATAACTTGTTGGCCACACTGTCGCGCCGCCCGGAGGCGTATCATCGCAAGGTGCTGGCCGGCGGACAAAATCAGTCGGACACGTGCGCCAGCATCCACGATCGAGTGATTTTCAAACAGGCGGATCTCGATCAGCGCATTCAGTACGACAGCTATTCGCGCAAGGGCTTGTTGGATCATTTCTTTGCGCTTGAGACGTCGCTCGACGCGGTGGCCGCCGGACGGGCCGAGGAGCAGGGAGACTTTTTGAACGGCGTGTACGAGGCGCGCTTGCGCCGCAGTCGCGAAGTGGTGCAGCTTCAACTGCATCGCCAAGGTTGGGTGGCGGGACACGAGATTCGCATCACCAAATGCGTGACCCTGGAAGCGGGCGGCTCGACGCTCGATATTTCGTACGAGCTGGACGGCTTGCCGCGCGAGACGCCGCTCCACTTTGCGATGGAAATAAACTTCGCCGGGCTGCCGGCTGGCGCCGACGACCGCTATTTTCATGGCCCCGATCGCCAGCGGCTGGGGCAGTTGGGAACGTCGCTCGACTTGTATGGCGTGGAGTCGCTGGGGCTAGTTGACGACTGGCTAGGGATTCGGGTCGCGCTGGCGGCGTCGCGGCCCACCGATTTTTGGACGTTCCCGATTCAAACGGTCAGCCAGTCTGAAGGTGGTTTTGAACTGGTGCATCAATCGGTGGCAGTGCTGCCACACTGGCAGGTGGTCGGCGATGCCGATGGCCGCTGGAGCGTGAACATCGGCTTGGAAATAGACACCAGCCTGGCGGAAAGCCGCATGCCGCAGCGCTGCGTGCTGGCGGCTCACGCTTCCTAGCGGTATGCGTTCCTAGCGGCCGGCGCTGCGCGGAAAAGTGCGCTCGACCCAGGTGGTGTCGACGGCGCCCGATGTGAAGTCGGCGTGATTCAAGATCTCATCGAGCAAGGGGGCCGTGGTGGGGATGCCCTCGACCTTCAGTTCCGCCAGGCAGCGCCGCATGCAGGCGATCGCTTCGTCTCGGGTGGGACGATGCACGATGATCTTGCCGATCATCGAGTCGTAGTATGGCGACACCGTGTATCCGGTGTAGGCGTGCGAGTCGAAGCGCACTCCCAACCCGCCGGGCGGAATGAGCAGCTTGATCTTGCCCGGCCCCGGCTGGAAGTTGCGGCTGGGATCCTCGGCGTTGATGCGGCACTCGATGGCGCAGCCTTGGCGGGCGATCTGTTTTTGCGTGAAGGGAAGCTTCTCGCCGGCGGCGACGTGAATTTGCGCCTTGATCAAGTCGATGCCGGTGACCATTTCGGTCACGGGATGCTCGACCTGGATGCGCGCGTTCACCTCGATGAAGTAAAAGCTGCCGCTGCGGTCGACGATGAACTCGACGGTGCCGGCATTGTAGTAGTCGGCCGCCTTGATCATGCGCACCGCGGCCTCGCAGATAGCCTGGCGGGTCTTTTCCTGAAGAAACGGCCCGGGGCTCTCTTCGATCAGCTTTTGATGCCGGCGCTGTGTGGTGCAGTCGCGTTCCCATAGGTGCACGACATTGCCATGCTGATCGCCAATCACCTGCACTTCGATGTGGCGCGGATTTTCGATGTACTTTTCGAGATAGACGCCGGGATTGCCAAACGCGGCGGCCGCCTCGGCCTGCGCCTGCTGCAATGCGGACTTGAGCGCCAGATCGTTGGCGGCCACGCGCATGCCTTTGCCACCGCCGCCGGCCGTGGCCTTGATGAGCACGGGAAAGCCGATCTTGTGGGCGACTTCGATCGCTTCCGCCTCGTGCGCGATTAAGCCGTCGCTGCCGGGAACGGTAGGCACCTTGGCGGCGCGGGCTAACCGCCGCGCGGTCTCCTTGTCGCCGAGCTTTTGCATCGACTCCTGGGAGGGGCCAATGAACTCGATGTTGCAACTGCGACAGACATCGGCGAAGTGCGCGTTCTCTGACAGGAAGCCGTAGCCCGGATGAATGGCCTGCACGTTGCCGATTTCGGCGGCGCTGATGACGCGATCGATCTTGAGGTAACTGTCGCCGGCGCGCGGCGTGCCAACGCAGTACGCCTCATCGGCCAGATCGAGATAGTGCGCGCCGCGATCGGCCTCGCTGAAGATCGCCACCGTCTCAATGCCCATTTCGCGACAGGCACGGATGACTCGCAGCGCAATCTCGCCGCGATTGGCGATTAATATCCGTTTGAACATGGGCCGATTCCGACTCGCCGCGCGTTTTCCGGTGGATGAAGCGACCGAACTACCCGCGGGTGTCGATCTTGAACAAAGGCTGCCCGTATTCAACGGGGTCGCCGTTCTCGACCAAGACGGCAATCACGCGACCCGCCACTCCGGCCGGAATCTCGTTGAAGACCTTCATGGCCTCCACGATGCACACGATCGTCTCAGCGTTGACATGGTCCCCCACCTTGGCGAAGGCGGGCGACTCCGGACTGCTGGCCGTGTAAAATGTGCCCACCATCGGGCTGGTGACCAGCGCGACATGCGCGTCGTCGGCCGCAGTGGGCGCCGCGGGGGCAGCCGCGCCCGCGCCGCTGACAGGCGCCGGAGCAGCCACGCTGACCGCCGGCACGCTAACGGCATGGCCGCGCCGCAACCGCAAGCGGGCGCCGTCTTGCTGCAGGTCGATCTCGCTCAGATCCTGGTCGTTCATCAATTTGGCGAGCCGGCGGATTCGCTGCAAATCGAAGATTTCACCCGCGTTCGGGGCTGGGCTCGCCATGCAATCATCTCCCGGTGTATTCGGCAGCAAGCCAGATCGTTCCGCGGCGCCGCGGAGCATCGGCTTTCAACAATCGACGACCATTTCTTCCAACGACTTGGGTACGCTCGTCAGCACTTCGTGCCCGGACTTGGTGACCAGCACATCGTCTTCGATGCGAACGCCTCCCCAGCCGGGCAAATAGATGCCGGGCTCGACGGTAACGATCATTCCGGGCCGCAGGGGTCGGTGTTGCTCGCGAGCCAGACGTGGCGCCTCGTGAATCTCCAAACCGAGACCGTGCCCGAGACCATGCCCAAAGTACTGACCGAAGCCAGCTTTGTGAATGATGCCGCGGGCGACCGCGTCCACGTCGTGGCCGGAGACGCCCGGTCGAATCGCCTCGATCGCAGCGAGTTGTGCTTGGAGCACAACTCCATACACGCGTTCGAGTTTGGGCGGGATTTTACCGGTCACTAAAACACGCGTCAAGTCGCTCATGTAGAGGCGACCACTGGCCCCCCAGTCGACCAGCACAAACTCGCTAGCGCCGATTTTTTGATCGGTGGGACGCGCATGCGGCAGCGCCGCTCGCGCGCCGACGGCCACAATCGGCGGAAAGCTCGCGCACTTGGCGCCAAACAAACGAAGCTGGTTCTCCAGTTCGTCGGCCACCTGCTTTTCGGTAAGCTCCTTGCGTAGCGTGGCCCTCAGCGCGCCGAACGCTCTTTCCGCAAACCACACAGCCTGGCGAGTTTGGGCGATTTCGTCCTTGTCCTTAATCTCGCGCAGTTCTTCGACAACCCGCGCAGCGCTCACCAATTCGACCTGGGTCGCCTGCTGTTGAATGTCCGCGGCGAGCGTCAAGGTGAGCGAGTCGGCTTCGACCCCGAGGCGCGCGGTTTTCTGGCTTTTTAGCAAGCCGGCGATGGCGGCCACCATGCCCTCCCCTGGCGGGCGAATGTGCAAGGTCAGGTCAGGGCATTCGCTTTCTAACTGTGTGGTGTAACGCGGATCGCTGATAAGCACCGCACGGTCACGCGAAAGCAGCAGATAACTGTCGTCGCCGGTGAACCCGGTAAGGTAGGTGACATTGGTGAAGTTGGTGACGAGCAGCGTTTCCAGCCCCAGGCCGCGCAGCGCCCGGCAGGCTTTATCACGTCGCGAAGCAAAGTCGGCCATGCTGTTTCCGCTCGGCAAAACCACCCCTTTGCAGCCCGAAACTGCCATTTGCTAACAGTTTGTGCGCTGCTTCGCAAGTGCGCGAAAATGGGCCAGGGGCCGGTCCGCGGGCATGGTCGACCGCACTCCGGCAAATATTACCCCCGACAGGTAGAAGTTTTCGTGGACGCGCAGGGTATGTGAATTACAATGAGGCCCCGTAAGGAATCGGGCCAATCGGGCGCCAGGACTGGCAAGACCCCGCTTGTATGCCACACCAACCAGCGAGAGCATCCAATCGTGAGAAAGCCATTCCTCCCCAGTCCCATGCCCGTCCGTCGCGCCAATCTGACGCAGCTGATCCTCGATCAACTGCGTTCGTATGTGCTCAACAACGGACTGGTGGAAGAAGACCGTCTGCCGCCAGAACGTGAGCTAGCCTCGCAACTAAACGTCAGCCGGCCGTCGCTGCGCAACGCGCTCGATTGGCTGGAAGAGCGCGGCGCCTTGCGGCGCGTGCAAGGGGGCGGCACCTTCTTGCAGCCCAACTTTCTACACGTCATCGCCGACGCGCGCGAGGCGACGCAAGATCAAGACGGCGCGCTGCGCGAAGCGCACGAGGCGCGCGCCGCGCTGGAACCGCTGATGATCCGGCTGGTTTGCGAACGGGCATCGCAGGCCGAGCTCGAGTCGCTGGCCGAGGAGGTGGGCAAGGCGCGCTTTCGCGTCGATGATGTCGCTTACTGGCGCTGGCACGACTTGCAGTTCCATTCGCGGCTAGCGCGCCTATCGGGCAATTCGATTCTGGCTCGCACGCTGGAAGAGGCGCTGACCGACATCTTTCTGGCGTGGACCGCACACTCGGAACCGACCGACTATGCGCGGGCGCAAGCCGAGCACGATCAGATCATGGAAGCGCTGATGTGGCGCGACGCCGACCTGGCGGCCGCCCGACTGGGCGAGCACGTTCAAGCGGCCAGTCAACCGGCCGGGTCGAACGGCGCCGCCGCCATCGCCACCGCGTAGTCGTTACGCCGGCATTATTGAGAGCAGCGTTCTCGTCATCGCGAAGCGCGCCCCGCGCAGGCTTCGCAGGCGCGGCAATCGCGATTACGATACAGCTATGGATCGTGATCGCTGGGAAGAAATCGGCGCCGCGCTGTTGCGGGGCGAGATCAATGTCGCTCAGTTCGCCGAGCGCGCCGCATCGACCGCGCATTTTGGCGTGGCCCAGCTTGAGGTCGCTTCGGTCGATCTCGATCGCCAGCGCCGCTGCGGATTTCCGGAAGTCGTCTTTGGGCAAGGCAAGACGAACGATTCGCTGGTGGATATCTTGCGGGCGCTGATTGCCCGCGGCGCCGATGGATTCGCCACACGCATCAATCCCGAACAAGCCGCGCATTTACACCGCATTTTCCCGGACGCCGCCTACAACGCGCTGGGGAGGACGTTTCGCGTGCCCGGCAATGGGAGCCGCGCGGCGGGGGCGGGGGGGGTGATCGTCATCATCACCGCCGGCACCAGCGATCTGCCGATCGCGGAAGAGGCGCGAGAAACCGCGCTGTGGATGGGCGCCGACGTGCGGATGATTCACGACGTGGGGGTGGCGGGGCCGCACCGCTTGCCAGCGCACTTGGACAAACTGGCCGACGCGGACGCGGTGGTGGTCATCGCTGGGATGGAGGGCGCACTGCCGAGCGTTGTGGGGGGCTACGTCAGTTGTCCCGTGGTGGGTGTGCCGACCAGCGTTGGCTATGGCGCCAGCTTTGGCGGCTTGTCGGCCCTGCTCGGCATGCTGAATAGCTGCGCGTCGAATGTGACGGTGGTGAACATCGATTCGGGATTCAAAGGCGCCTATGTGGCCGGACTGATCGCCAAGAACGCCGCTCAGGCGCGCCAGCGGAGCGAGCGGTAGCCGACCGCCGGCGAGCAACGTGACTATTTCTCGCGACGACACTCCGCTGCTAAAACTCCCCAAGCGGGCCCCAGAGACGCACAAGGGAGACTATGGGCGGGCGCTGCTGGTGGGCGGATCGCAGGCGATGGGAGGCGCTATCGCGCTGGCCGGCATGGCGGCGCTGCGTGGCGGCGCGGGACTGGTGCGGTTGGCAACGCCGGCCAGTTGCCACACCATCGTGGCAAGCTTCAACCCCTGCTATATGGTGGCGCCCTTGTCGGCCGATGAGAAGGGCGCGCTGGCGACAGAGGCGCGCGAGGAACTGGCCGAGTTGGCCGCCGACGCCACTTGCGTGGGCTGCGGCCCTGGCTTATCGACCAGCGCTGGCGTGCAGCAAGTGGTGAGTTGGCTCTACACACACTTCACGGGCGCGGCGGTGTTCGACGCCGACGCGCTGAACGTGCTCGCGCGGCAGCGAGGCGCGCTGTCGCTGCCAGGCGGTCCACGAATCCTCACCCCGCATCCTGGCGAGTTCCGGCGGTTGCTTGGCGCCGAGGGGGACTACGACGAGGCGGCGCGCGAGCAGGTGGCCGCTGAATTCGCTGCCAATCATCGCGCGATCGTGCTGCTCAAAGGGCATCGCACGCTCGTCACCGATGGCGAGCGCGTCTCCCTCAACACCACGGGCAATCCAGGCATGGCCACTGGAGGAACCGGCGACGTGCTCACCGGGCTGTTGGTGGCGCTCTTGTGCCAGGGGCTCGCTCCTTATGACGCCGCACGGCTGGGTGCGCATTGGCACGGCTTGGCGGGTGACCTGGCAGCCGCAGAACTGGGTGAAGCAAGCTTGACCGCGCGCGATTTGATCGACTACTTGCCGGCCGCAATCCGGCGGGATGACAAGTAGGCGCTAAGTCGCCGCTGGCGACTTGCGGCGGCGGGCAGACTTTCCGTTCGATTCCGCAGGGACTTCGCCGGGCGGATCCCAATTCAGCAGCAGATCGACGCCAAAGGAGTCTTCGAAGAACTCCGCGCGGCGCCGCGCGCCCCAGAGGTCGACCTCGGGCAACTGGTCGGCCACGATGGCCACAACGACTTGGCCCGGCTTGAACTCGATGTGCAGGTCGCTGACCTGCTGGCTATGGCTGCGATCGAGTCCGCCCGCGACGCGCAAAATTGCGGCCAACCGCGAGACACGTTGCTGGTCGCGCTTGGCGAGCCGGCGGTAGGCTTCGTGCTTTTTCTTGGGCCGCGCGCCGCGGTGGTAGCGCGCGATGTTGGCGATCAGTTCCAGTTCTTGTGGCTGAAAGCCAGTCAGGCGGCTATTGCGTATCAGTTGATAGCTATGTTTGTGGTGCTGGTCGTAATCGATCAAGTAGCCGACATCCATGAGTCGGGCGGCGGTCTCCAACAAGCCGCGATCGCCGGCCGCCAGCGCGAAGGGCTCGGCCAGTTGATCAAAGATGCGCGCGGCCAGCCGGGCCACATGCTGTGAATGCGCCAAGTCGACACCGCAGCGCGCGGCGAACTGCAGCGCGGCCTCGGTCTGATCGCGCAGCGGGGCCGGCGCGGCGCCCATCGATTCGTCGACCATGGTCAACAACAACCCGTCGCGCACGCCGCCGGCATGCACCTGCAATTGATTGACGCGAAAGCGGCGCAGCACGGCGTCGATGACCACCAGACCGGCCACAATGATATCGGCGCGATCGGGGCTGAGGCCGGGCACCGCGCGCCGATTCTTGGCGGGCATTTTGCGCAGGCGTTCAAGCAGATGCCGCACTTCGGCCTGAGTGACCACGGCGCCTTGCACGCGCTGGTTGGCGGCGCCACGGGCGGCCAGCACCATGGAACCGAGCGTAGTGAAGGTGCCGCCAGAGCCAATCAGCAAGTGCGGCACAAAGGGAGGTTTTTCAGTGTGTTTTTTGAGCAGTCGATCGACGCTGCGCACCAGTCGCTCGAATTCCTCGTTCGATTCGGCCTGGCTGCCGCCATACAGCTCGGTCATGCGCACCGCGCCCAGCGGCGTGGTATAGATCGATTCGATCAGCTTGTTCGACGCAAGCACGATTTCGGTGCTGCCGCCGCCAATATCGACCACGGCGACGTTCTTCCCGTCCAGATCGAAGCTGCGCGGCACGCCGTAAAACGCCAGGCGGGCCTCGTCCTCGGCGCTGACCACTTGGATATCGAGGCCGACCTCATCCCGCACGCGACGGCAAAAATCGGCGCCGTCGGTCGCTTCGCGCACCGCGCAAGTGGCGATGGCGCGCAGTTCACGCACCTGATAGCCCGTGACGATCTGCTTCATCCGCCGCAAGGTTTGCAGCGAGCTTTCGACCGCCTCCGGGTTGAGCCGCCCAGTGGTGCTCAGGTTGCGGCCGATGCGAGTGGGCTCTTTTTCGTCGTCCAGAATCCGATAGCTGCCGTGGCGCAGCGCCTCGGCGACAATCATGCGGATGCTGTTGGTGCCAATGTCGATGGCGGCCAGTCGCGGCGCCAAGTCGTTCGAAAGATAATACTGCGTCGATTCCATTGGCCATTGGTGGGTGAGCGTGGAACACCAGGAACTCCGTTTCCCGCCTTCGCTAGGATAGCACAATACGACGCCGGCGAAACGCGGCTGACTCCCCTCGCCGGGCCGCGAGTTTCGCTGTTATATTGAGTGGCGCCGTCAACATTTGTTCAGCGCGTGACGATTCCCCGGTTGGGGCCAAAGAAACCCATGGCTCGCGAAGCGATTCTGCAAGGGCAAACGCCAGAACCCGAAGACGATGATCGCGACTTGCGGCCGCAGCGCATGCAAGACATGGTGGGCCAGCGCGAGGTGTATGCGCGCATCGAGATCGCCGTCGATGCCTCGCGCAAGCGCGGCGACGTGCTGGGGCATATCCTGTTCGACGGCCCGCCGGGGCTCGGCAAGACCACCTTCGCCACGGTGATCCCGCGCGATCTCGGCGTAAGCTTGCAGATCGCCAGCGGCGCGACGCTACAGGCTCCGAAGGACTTAATTCCCTATCTCACCAACGCCGACCATGGCTCAGTGCTGTTCATCGACGAAATCCATCGCCTGCCCAAGGCGGTGGAGGAGTTCCTGTACCCGGCGATGGAAGACTTTCGCATCGACATCGCGCTGGGCGAAGGGGTGAACGCCCGCACGATCAACATGCCGCTCAAGCCGTTCACGCTAATCGGCGCCACGACCCGCACCGGGTTGTTGTCGGCGCCGCTGCGCGACCGGTTTCATATGCGCGAGCATCTCGACTTTTACACCATCGACGAGTTGGCCGAGATTGTGCGGCGCAACGCGGCCAAGTTCCGCATTGCGGCGGACGCGGCGAGCTGCCAGTTAATTGCTCGCCGTAGCCGCGGAACGCCGCGCATCGCCAACAATCGCCTACGCTGGGTGCGCGACTACGCGACCAGCCGGGCTGATGGCCGCATCTCGGTCGAAGTGGCCGAGGCGGCGCTCGACATGCAGGCGGTCGATCCCTTGGGGCTCGATGGCCAGGACCGCAAGTACCTGGAGACACTGGCCCGCGTGTTTCATGGCGGTCCCGTCGGCGTCGAGGCGCTGGCCCACACCATGAACACCGCAGTCGACACACTCTCCGACGAGGTAGAGCCGTACCTGTTGCGCGCGGAACTGGTGATTCGCACTCCGCGCGGGCGCAAGCTCACCGCCGCCGGCTTTGGGCACTTGGGACTGGCCATGCCCGACGAACCCGATGGCCCAGGCCAGCAGCAGCTTTTCCATTAGTCCATTCGCGACGCGCGGCAAGCAACAATCACAGGAGCCGTCAGATGCCAAACGAATTGCGCGGACCGGTCAGTCTGGCGGGTCGCATCTTGCTGTGCACAATCTTCTTGATGAGCGCCATCGGCAACAAGATTCCGAATTACGGGGGAGTCGCTGGCGCCATGCGAGAGCAAGGCGTGCCGTTGCCGGAGGGCGCGCTGGCGGTCGCGATCCTGTTTTTGCTGGCCGGCAGCTTTTTCGATCATCCTGGGCTTTTACGCGCGAATCGGCGCGGCGCTGCTGCTGGTGTTTCTTGTCTTGGCGACGTTCTTCTTTCACGACTTTTGGACCTTCGCCGATCCGACGGCGCGCAGCGCGCAACAGATTCACTTCTTCAAGAATGTGGGGTTGATGGGCGCCATGCTGATGATCATCGCCAACGATGTGGGTCTGTGGCGCATGGACAGTGGCCTGGCCTGCAGCGACGCCGCCTGACCGGCCGCGGCGCACTAACCTTGTTCAGGGAGCGCTCTCGCCGCTAGCAGACATCGCCATGACCGGGCCACTCGCCAACATTCGCGTGCTCGACCTGTCTCGCATCTTGGCGGGGCCGTTTTGCTGTCAGTTGTTGGCCGATCTGGGCGCCGATGTGGTCAAGGTCGAACGTCCGGGCGCCGGCGACGACACCCGCCACTGGGGGCCGCCGTTTGTCGATGGCGACGGCCCCAGCGCGTATTATCTGTCTTGCAATCGCAACAAGCGCAGCCTCACGCTCGACCTGGAGCATGCGGCCGCGCGGCCGCTGCTCGAAGCGCTGATCCGCCGCGCTGATGTGATGGTCGAGAACTTTTTGCCCAAGGACCTGGAGAAGTTTGGCCTCACGCCACAGCGCTTGGCGGCGATCAATCCGCGGCTGGTCACCTGCTCGATCTCGGGCTATGGCCGCACTGGCCCGCTGGCCCCAGTGCCGGGCTACGACCTGGTGGTGCAGGCGACTTCGGGGCTGATGGCCATCACCGGGGAGACGGACGGCGCGCCGATGAAAGTTGGTGTGGCCATGTCCGACATCATCACCGGACTCTATGCCGCCATCAGCGCGCTAGCCGGGCTGCGCGCGCGCGATCAAGGCGCCGAGCAGCAACATTTCGATCTGGCGCTCGCCGATTGCACGCTGGCCAGTTTGGTGAACGTGGCGCAAAGCACGCTGGTCACGCGCGAGGCGCCGCGGCGCTGGGGCAACGCGCATCCGCAAATTGTGCCTTACGAAGTCTTTGCCACCGCCGATGGCCATCTGGTGCTCGGCATCGGCAACGACCGGCAGTGGGCCGATTTTTGCGCCGCGGTCGAACGGCCAGCCTGGGCTCGCGACCCACGTTATGCCACCAATCCGGCGCGGGTGGCCCATCGCGATGCGCTAGTTCCCGAGGTGGCGCGACTCATGAGCGAACGGACCGGCGCACAGTGGCATGCCGTGCTGTCGGCCGCTCGTGTGCCGCACGCGCCAGTGTTGGGAGTCGACCGGGCGATTGACGATCCGCAGACGGCTGCCCGCCAGATGGTAGTGGAAGTGGACGATAGCGCGGGGCGTCGCTACCGGCTATTGACGACGCCAATTCATTGGCCGGGCCGCGACGTATCGCAGACACAGCCACCGCCGGCCTTGGGCGAGCACAATCGCGCGGTGCTGCGCGATTGGCTGTCGTTTGACGACGCGGAACTAGCGCAGGTCGAAGGCTCGGGCGCGCTGGGATCGGTCACACACTGATGCCCGCCAGCCAGCCGGTGCTGAACGCGGCCTGAAAGTTGTAGCCGCCGATGGGGCCATCCAGGTCGAGCACCTCGCCGGCCCAATAGAGGTTCGGCACGAGCTTGCTTTGCATCGTGCTCGAATCGACCTCGTCCAGGCTCACTCCGCCGGCGGTGACTTCGGCCTTTTCAAAGCCGCGCGCGCCTTCGAGCGGAATGGCCAGCGACTTGATCGCCTCGACCAGGCGTTGCCGTTCGCCACGCCCCAGTTCCGCCGCGCGGCGCTCGGGCGAAATCTCGACGCGGGCTAGCAACGTCTCGGCCAGCCGGCGCGGAATTACTTCGGGCACGAGCGACACCGCCAGCCGCTTGCCCGCCACAGTCGATTGTTGGCGCAGCGATTCGTCGAGCGAAGCGGCGCGAAGCTCCGGCAGAAAGTCGCACAGCAGAGTCAGCTTGCTCGGCGAAGCGTATGCGGCGACGGTGCGGCTAATGTCGAGCGCCACCGGTCCCGACAGGCCAAAGTGCGTGAACAAGAGCGAGCCACGCCGACGGTCGAGCGGCTTATGGCGCTGGCCGGGCGCGAGTGCTTCAACGATCTCGAGCGCGACATCCGGGATCGTCACCCCTTGCAGTTCCTTCACCCAGGGGGCGGGCGTGGTCAACGGCGCCAGCGCCGGGCGCGGCGTGACCACGGTGTGCCCCCATTGCCGTGCCCAGCCGTAGCCATCGCCAGTCGTGCCGCTCTTGGGATACGATCGGCCGCCCGTGGTGATGATGAGCTTTTCCGTCACGATGCTGCGCTTGGGAGTGCTCAAGACGAAGCCAACATCGCGCGCGATCTCTTGCACCGGTTCGGCGAGCGATAGCTCGCAACTGGTGCGCCGCAGGCGATTGGTGAACGCGGCCAGCACGTCGGCCGCGCGATTGCTGACGGGAAATATCTTGCCCGTCGCTTCGACCTTAGTGGGCACCCCTTCGGCCTCGACCAGCGCCACCAAATCTTGCGGGCTGAGTTGCGCCAGCGCCGAGTGCAAAAAGCGCCCTGGCTTGCCATAGGCGGCGATGATTCCGCGGCTGTCGGTGGCTTGGGTCAGATTGCAGCGCGTGCCCCCCGACATGAGGATTTTGACGCCCGGCCGGGGATTCTTTTCGAGCAGCAACGTTTTGCGACCGCGCGCGGCGGCCCGCTCGGCCGCGACCAATCCCGCGGCGCCGGCGCCGATCACCACCACTTGATACGCCTCGCTCATGGCGCCTGTTGTACACGGTGGACGTTATGGTGGAATGGCCCGCGTCTATTAGCCGCGCGGCGCTGCGGTTATATTGCCGCCAGGCGCCGCTGACGGCGCGACCGCACCACTGGCAGCACGAGGTCGAGCCATGCCGGCGCCGATTCCGATTCTCGCGATCAATCATTTGGCCCGCACCACCCGGCATTTGGAGGCGTCGCGGGCCTTTTATCGCGACTTGTTGGGATTCAAGGAACTGTCCCGGCCGAACTTCAGCTTTCCCGGCGCCTGGCTCTACCGGCACGGCTTGCAAATTCACTTGATCGTGGACGAAACGGCGCCCACCGAGAAGGCGGCGCTCTCCACCCGCACCGATCACTTGGCGCTGCACGTGGCCGATGTCGACGCCGTGGAGCAGACGCTGCGCGAGCAA
>JAIBBY010000013.1 GCA_019694455.1 Pirellulales bacterium | reverse complement strand
AGATGTCGCAATCTTTCATCTCGGGATCGAGTCGCGGGTCGGAAAAGCCCAGCCGCGATTTCAGTCCCAATAGCTCTTGCGCCTCGCGCTCGTTGAAGTAGTTCAGCCCACCTACCTGCTTGGCGAGGATCAGGATGCGGCAATACGCGTCGAGAATCTCCGTCCACCAATACGCCTTCTCCAGCGTCTCGCCAAAGCTCACCACGCCGTGGTTGGTCAGAATGATCACGTTCGACTTCTTGGCGAACGGCAGCACCGTGTCGGCGAATTTCTGGTCGCCCGGCGTCGCGTACTGCGCCAGCGGCACTTCGCCCAGAAACACCTCAACTTCCGGCAGCACGCATTGCGGAATCGGCTCGCGCGCCACCGCAAACGCCGTGGCATGCGGCGGGTGGCAATGCACCACCGCCTTCACGTCGGGCCGCTCCTTCATGATCGTCAGGTGCAACAGCACTTCGCTCGTCCGCTTCTTCTTGCCCGAGACCTGCTTGCCGTTCATGTCGACGCTGCAAATATCGTCGGGCTGCATGAAGCCCTTGCAGATCATCGTGGGCGAGCAGAGCACCTCGTTTTCGCTGATGCGATAGCTGATGTTGCCGTCGTTGGCGGCGGCAAAGCCCTTGGCGTACACCCGCCGCCCGATCTCGCAGATTTCTTTTTTGATCTGCAGGATGTTCACGTGCTGGTTTCTCATCTCGTTCTCGCTGATCCTTTCGAGTCTGTCGCCGGCGATCGTTCAGCCGGCGCGAATATCTTGGTGGTCGCCGGCCGCTATGCGGGGCGCTGCCGGTCGTAAACCGCGTCTCCCTCCACATGCACCGTGTCGACGATGCCAATCACCACGGCGTCGACCGGCAAGGTCTTGGTCTCCGGCGTCAGCCGCGCGCTCGAGCCTTGAGTGATGAGCACATAGTCCCCCACGCCGGCCCCCAGCCCATCCACCGTCACAAAGGTCCGTCCGGTGCTCTTCAGCCGGCTGCGATCTTCTGGATCAACGCGGTATGGCTCCACGATCAGCAACTTGTTGCCGACCATCGAGTCCACCTTTTGCGTGCTCACCACGCTGCCGGTCACGCGGGCGATAAACATGGCACAAAATCCTCTACAGGGTTTGCAGACAGTCGCGCGTTTGGCGGGCGACGATCAACTCTTCGTTGGCGGGCACCACCCACACGGCAATGCGGCTGGCAGCGGCGCTCACACGGCACTCTCCCTGGGCGGCCGCGTTGCGCTCGGCGTCGAGTTCAATCCCCAGCTCACCCAGTCCGTCGCAAACCGCCGTGCGCGTCCGCGCGCCGTTCTCGCCAATGCCGCCGGTGAACACAATCGCGTCGGCGCCTCCTAGCTCCACCAGGTAGGCCCCCAAATAGCGCCGCACATCGCCAACGAACACCGCGAGCGCCAATCGCGCGCGCTGGTCTCCAGCGTCGGCCGCCTGCTCCAGGTCGCGCACGTCGCCACTGGCGCCGCTCAGTCCCAGCAGGCCGCCGCGGCGCGCCAGGTCGTCGAGCAGTTCCGTCAGCGATTTGCCGGTCGCCTTCATCAGCGCCGGCAGCGCGAAGGGGTCAAAGTCTCCCACGCGGTTGTTGTGCAGCACGCCAGATTGCGGGCTCATCCCTAAGCTGGTGGCCATGCTCTTGCCGTCCCGGATGGCGCACAGCGAACTGGAGCCGCCCAGGTGGCAAGAAATGATCCGCCGTCCCGCGCCCAACAACTCGGCCATGCGCGTGGCGATAAAGCGATGACTCGCGCCGTGGAAGCCATAGCGACGAATGTGGTGCTCGGTCGACCACTCCAGTGGCGCGCCGTAGTAGCGATTGCGATCCGGAATCGTCTGATGAAAGCCGGTCTCAAACGCCGCCACCAGCGGAATCTCGGGCAGTCGCTCGCTCAGCAGGCGCATCGCCGCCACATACGGCGGGTTGTGCGCCGGCGCGGCTTCGTTCATCGCCTCCATGGCGGCCAACACCTCGCTCGTCACGCGGACCACCGCCGCGTCCGATCCGGGATGCACCGCCTTGAAGCCAATGGCCGCCACCTCGCTCGCGTCGCGAAGGCAACCCATCTCTGGATCGGTGAGTTGCTCCAGGCAACGCCTCACCGCCATCGCATGGTCGGCCACCTTGCCGTGCTCTTCCTTCGCGCGACCGCCAATTTCGACGAACGAACGACCTTCTCCCTGACCGACCCGCTCGATGCCGCCGCGCGCCAGTTGACGCTCGTCGGCCATGTCGAACAGCCGGTACTTGAAGCTCGTCGAACCGAGATTGGCGACCAAAATCTTCATCGCTGCGTTGCCACTTCCTGTGGAAAGAACTTCCTAGCTGAGGTACGCGGCGCGCAATCCGTCGGCCGGACGCGAAATCACATGGCTGCCGACCAGTTCGCCCAATTGCGAGGCCGCCGCGGCGCCCGCCTCGACCGCCGCCCGCACGCTGCCCACATCGCCTTTGACGATGGTGGTGACGTAGGCGCCGCCGATTTGCACCTGCTTCAAGATCTGCACGTTCGCGGCCTTGGCCATGGCATCGGTCGCTTCGACCAGCGCCACCAGACCCTTGGTTTCGATCAATCCGATCGCGTCTTGCATGGGAATCAGCCTTTATTGATTAGTGGTTCAAATTGATGTGAGAAAGCGACTTGCTCGACAGCGTCAATTGAGCGCCGCGGCCTTTTGCGCGCCCATCGGCAGCACGCCCAGCATGTCGTCGTGCGGACGAGGAATGACCTGCACGGCGATCACTTCGCCAATGCGACTCGCCGCCGCCGCGCCGGCGTCGGTTGCGGCCTTCACCGCCGCCACATCGCCCGTGACAAACGCGGTGCATAACCCGCTGCCAATTTTCTGCCAGCCGAGAAACTCGACGTTGGCCGCCTTCATCATCGCGTCGCTCGCCTCGACCAGGGTGATGAACCCCTTGGTCTCGATCATGCCGAGCGCTTCCATCGTTCGTGCCATGGAAATCTCTCCAAGTAAACAAGAAACAACATTCCCGGTCGCCCGGGCATGAAATCCACAATGCTCTATTGCCGCACCAGCTCGACGCTGGCCGCGTGATCCAGATCGATCGCGTTCCCTTCGTCGGTGTCGAGATGCACCTCCAGCTTGCTGGTGGCGTCGGCGCGCACCAGCAGATCGTGCAGCGTGGCGCCGCACGACGATTGAATCCGCAAACTCATCCGTTCGCCGTTCCTCACGCCGTAACGCGCGGCGTCGGCCAGGTTCATGTGCACGTGCCGCTCGGCGCGGATCACCCCTTGCCGCAGCTCCACCACGCCCTTCGGTCCCACCAGCACGCAGCCGGGCGTGCCTTCGATCTTGCCGCTGGCCCGCACCGGCGCTTCGATGCCCAGCGAAATCGCATCGGTGAACGCCAGTTCGACCTGGCTCTGCGGCCGGGTCGGTCCCAGCACGCGCACCTGCGGCAACATCCGCCGCCGCGGGCCGACCACCATCACCGTCTCTTCCGCCGCGTAAAAGCCGTCTTGATACAGTTCCTTCATGGGCGTCAGTTTCGCGCCCGCGCCAAACAAGATCTCGACGTGCTCGTCGGTCAAATGGCAATGCCGCGCGGAGATGCTCACGATCAGTTTGCCAGGCTGGTCGGCGCGCGGCGCGGCGTCAAAGCTCCATTGTCGCGCGACCACGTCGCGCACAATCCGCTCGATCGTGCTTCGATCCAAGGCGGCGCTGGCGTTCATCAAGAAGTTTTCCGCGCTACGTTGTTTTCGTTGTTGGTTGGCGTCGCCGGCGCGGCTTCCGCGATGAGCAGTTTGGCGCCCGCTCGCTCAAACTGCTGCCGACACTCAGCGCTGATGTCGGCATCCACCACCAGATGATCCACCTGGTTCAACTCGCACAAAAAGGCGATGCTCTGATGCCCAAACTTGCTGGAATCGGCGACCACAATCACCTCGTCGGCGGCGCGCATCATGGCGCGTTCGGTTTCGACCAACAGCACGTTGTTGTTGTAAAAGCCTCGTTCCGTGACGCCCCCCGCGCTGAGCACCGTGCGCCGCACGCTGACCTCGGCCAGCATGCGATCGGCGTGCGGACCCAACGCCACCCCGGTGCGCGGGTAAATGTAGCCACCCACGAACATCAGGTCGGTCGTTGGATCAGACGCGAACAAATTCGCCACGGGCAGCGAATTTGTCACCACTTGCAGGGCACGTCCCACGAGCAGGCGGGCGACCTCGTAGGTGGTTGTGCCGCCATCCAGAAGCACCGTGTCTCCCGGCTGGATCAGCTCAACCGCGCGGCGGGCAATCGACTTCTTCTTGTCCCATTGCTGGGGTTGGCGCTCGTCGAAGTGGGGCAGCTTGGGGGTCTGTCCGGTATAGAACACCCCCCCATGCGTCCGCTTCGCCGTGCCCAATTCTTCCAACAAGTCTAGGTCACGCCGAATCGTCGATTCGCTTACCTGTAGCTGTTCGGCCAAGTCGGGCAGGGCCGCAAAACCGCGTGTGCGAATCAGCTCGACCAGCCGGTTTCGACGCTGCTCGGCGATCATCGCGCGATATCCTTCGCTCCAGCGTGTTGCCGTGGCACTCATCGTCCTCCTGATTGTGCGCATGTGGATGAATGGATTCAATCATAATCTATCATTAAATATGCACAATGGTCGCCGAATCATGCCATTGGTTGGCAGGGTATCGCCATCATTTCGGGGCATTTCGCCCCATCTGAATTCGGAGACCGATTCCGAAAACTCCGATTTCGATTGACCCGGAAATGTTGCGTAGCTGTGTTCTTTAGTCGCTTTTGTAAAACGACTTATGTCATAATTGTCGCAATCATGACAGGCACGCAGCGGATATGTTTTCGGAGAACACCCCCCCCTGTTAGCCGAATTGCAGTCTTCACCCGAGGCAAGTGACAGAATTCGCGCAGCGGATCGCCACCAGCGAACCCTCCCGCCCGCGCCGCGTAGTAACGACTACGCTCGCTTGCGCGCGCACCGCCGCCTGCGACTTGGCTTACTGCCTCTGCCGCAAACTGATAAGTTTTCTGCTTCTCCCGCACGGAATGGGCGCCTCCACCAATGCTGCAAATCGCCGACCTCAAAAAGTCGTTTGTCGAGCCTTCCGGCGAGCGACTGCCCATCTTGGAAATCCCCGCTTTTGAGGTCGCCGCTGGCGAACAGATTGCCCTGGTCGGCCGCTCAGGCTGCGGCAAGACCACGCTCTTGCACCTGATTGCCGGGATCAGCCGGCCCGACTCGGGTGCCATCCATATCGCCGGCATGGAGATTACCCGCCTGGGCGAAGCGGCGATGGATCGTTTTCGCGCGGCCAACATTGGCTATGTCTTTCAAACCTTCAATCTGCTCCCCGCCTTCACCGCGCTAGAAAACGTGCTGCTCGGCATGTCGTTCGCGCGGGGCCGCGCCGATCGGGATCGCGCGCTCCGGCTATTGCAGCGCGTTGGCCTGAGTCATCGCTTGACCCACAAGCCCAACATGCTTTCGGTTGGAGAACAGCAGCGCGTGGCGGTCGCCCGAGCGCTGGCCAATCGGCCGAAGCTGATGCTGGCCGACGAGCCGACCGCGAATGTCGACGCCATGCACCAGCAGCAAATCGTCGATCTGGTCCGCGACACTTGCCGCGAGGAAGGCATCTCGCTGGTGTTGGTCACCCACGCCTCGGAAGTCGCCCATCAGTTCGATCGCCTCGAGCATCTCGAACAAATCAATCTGGCAGTGCCCGCCGCGGCGCAGCACGTCGCCTAGCGCGACGCCCCCCTGAACCATCCGATCCGATTGGCCACCGCATGAGTCTTTGGAAGATCGCCCTGCGTAGCATTCAGCAGCGGCTGTTGGCTTCGAGCCTCACCGCCTTGTCGATGGCGCTGGGCGTGGCGCTGGTGATCGCCGTGCTCGTCATCCTGGGCGTGGTGCGGCAATCGTTTTCGCAGGCGGCGCACGGCTACAACATCATCGTCGGCGCCAAGGGGGGCAAGCTGCAGCTAGTTCTCAATACGGTGTATCACCTCAGCACGCCGATCGAGAACATCCCTTGGACCTACTACAAGGAATTCACCGAAGGCAAGTACGCCCCCTATGTCGCCGTGGCGATTCCGTATTGCCTGGGGGACAACTACGAGGGCTTTCGCGTCGTTGGCACCACGCAAGACCTGTTCACCAAGTTGGAATACGGTCCCGGCAAGCCGTATCGCTTCACCGCGGGGAACGTCTTCAAACGTCGCGATTATTTTGGCGCGGTCATCGGCGCCGTGGTCGCCCGCCGCACCGGCCTCAAACTCGGCGACACCTTTGAGCCCACGCACGGCGTCACCGAGGAGGGAGACGGCCACAAGCATGAACCGTTCAAAGTCGTCGGCATCCTGGCGCCCACTGGCACGCCCAACGACCGCGCGCTGTTCATCAACATCGAAGGCTTCTATCTGCTGGAGGGGCACGCCAAGGAACATGAAAAGCCAGCCGGGGAAGCAAGCGCCGCTGGCGAATCCCATGCCCACCACCATCACGATCACCACGGTCATGACCACGATCACCATCACCACGAACCGCTGCCAGAAGATCAGCGCGAGGTGACCGCCATCCTGATTCGCACCTCAACCCCGATAGCCGGCATGGGCCTGCCGCGTTCGATCAACAAAGAGCCGGTCGCGCAGGCGGTGCTGCCGATTCGCGAGGTCGAAATGTTGTTCGAAGGCATCGTGGGCAATTTGCAGTGGATCCTGCTGGTGCTTGCCAGTCTGGTCGTCGTCGTGGCCGGCATTGGCATTCTGGTCGGTATTTACAACTCGATGAACGACCGTCGCCACGATATCGCTGTCATGCGCGCGCTTGGCGCCCGCCGCGGCACCGTGATGTCGATCATCTTGCTGGAGTCGATTCTCCTGGCGCTGGGCGGAGGATTAGCCGGCCTGGCGCTAGGGCATGGTTTGATCAAACTGTTGGATCCCGTTGTCGAGTCGCACACCGGCGTTTCGATTGGCCTGTTGCAATTTGAACGCGCCGAATTGATCCTGATCCCGGCGCTGGTCATCCTCGCCGCGCTGGCCGGTTTTTTGCCCAGCCTGGCCGCATATCGCACCGACGTGGCCAAAGCCTTGTCGGATCGGCCTTAACGGTTTGTACAAATCCGTGCCTTGTCCTATCCACAAGGCTGACCGAAAATATAGAGACCGCGAATTGGCGCCGCCGCACGCGCCTTGCCTCGACCGACCGCTATTTCAGGACATACCCATGCACGCATCTCCCGCCATCCGCCGTTGTCTCGCGCTCTTGCTCCTTGCGGCGATTGGCCTGGGTCCGCAACTCGCCCGCGCGTGCCCCTTTTGCAGCGCGGTGTCGGTCACGTTCGGCGAGGAGATGAAAGGCGCCAGTGCCGCCGTCGTCGCCCACCTGAAAGCGCTGCCAGCGGCCGCCCCCGCGGCCGAACCGGGGCAACCACCGGTCATTACCGACAGCAAAGCCAAGTTCGAAATCGTCACCGTCCTCAAAGGACAAGACCTGATCGGCGACAAGAAAGAAATTGAAGTCACCTACTTTGGTCAGGACGAGTTGGGCAAGCCGTTTCTCATCATGGGCGTCGACAGCCCAGAAGTTGTTTGGAACGTGCCGGTCGCCCTCACCGACGCCGCCGTCGACTATGTGGCCAAGCTCCCCGGTTTGCCCGAGAGCGGCCCCGACCGGCTCGCCTTCTTTCTGCAATTTCTGGAAAACTCGGAAGAGATGCTGGCCCGCGACGCCTACGACGAGTTCGCCAAAGCGCC
Organism: Pirellulales bacterium; assembly: GCA_019694455.1. NCBI lineage: Bacteria > Pseudomonadati > Planctomycetota > Planctomycetia > Pirellulales > Pirellulales bacterium. Next base: position 93,599 of record JAIBBY010000013.1, on the reverse strand, counting down.
TTATGCCGAGGTGAAGGCCCTGCGCGAGCGAATGGACCACGACAAGTTGGTGAGCTTCATCAACAAGCCGGAAGTGCCTCCCAGCCGGCGCGGGTTGTACCTCACCATGCTCGGCGTTTGCGGCGGCAAGGACGACCTGCCGATGCTCGAGGAAATTATCAAGTCCGACAATCGCGACGCCAAGTCGGCGCTCAACGCCGTGATTGCCTGCTACCTCACGCTAGCCGGCGCCGACGGCCTGCCGCTCATCGAAGATCAATTCCTCAAGAACGCCAAGAGCGAATACACCGACACCTATGCCGCGATCATGGCGATTCGCTTTCATGGGCAAGAGGAAAGCGCCATTCCCAAGGAGCGATTAGTCGAAGCGCTCGAGTACATGCTCGACCGTCCTGAACTGGCCGATCTCGTCATCCCCGACCTGGCCCGCTGGGAAGATTGGAAAGCTACCGATCGATTGGTCGCGCTATTCAAAAACGCCAACGAAGACACCAGTTGGGTGCGTGTGCCAGTGGTGAACTTCCTCAAGGCCTCGCCACTGCCAGAGGCCAAGACGCATCTGGAAGAACTGGCCAAGATCGATCCCGAGGCGGTGAAGCGGGCGAGTTCCGCGTTCCCGTTCGCCGGTTCGGTGCCGACCCCGGTGCCCCCGCCGGACGGCGCTGGCGATTCGACCAACGACAGCCAACCGGTGGAAGCAGCGCCGGCCGCCGATGAACAACTGGCCGACACAGCCACCAGCGAAACACCATCCGAATCAGAAGCGCCTGCCGATGTCGTGGCGATGGACGAAGCGGAAGAAGACCCCGCCGCCGCGTCGCCCGTCGCCGTTGCTGATACTGCTGACCCAGCGGAGCCGAGCGACGACGCCGGCGAATCCAAGTTGGCGCAATCCCCCGACGAAGTCGAGGCTGCCCGCGTGTCGGCCGCCGCTAGCGATCCCTTGGTCGATCCACCGCGCTTCGCCTCCACCCCACGCTGGCTCGTGGTCATCGTGCCGCTCGCGGCGGGCGTGTTGCTGTTGGGAATCTTCTTAGTGGTGCTTCGCGGCGGAAGTCGCGAGTCGAACGCGTAACTTGAGCGGCCTGCGAGCTATTTCCGTATGTCACTAGCCATCGACAAGTCAGTCACTGCCGGCGACCTGGCCAGCCAAGATGACTATCGCGCTCTGTCGTCGGCGGCCGTCGCCAGCCTGGTGGCCGGAGCGCTGTCGTTCTTGTGCTTCTTTAGCTTCTATTTCGGGCTGATCGCTGTATTTGGCGTTGCGCTGGGCGTAGTGGCGCTGCATCGCATTCGAACAGCCCCTACCGAATTCACCGGTCGCAAGCTGGCCGTGGCCGGCATGTTTCTGTCGATCGCCTTTTGGGGCGCGGGTTCGGCATTTCTGGTCTACGTTTATTTCACCGAAGTGCCCGAGGGTTACCAGCGTATTTCGTATTCGCAGTTGCAACCCGAAGACGGCGCCTCCAGAGACGCCGTGCCAGCGGCGGCGCGTCTGCTGGATGGCAAGCGCGTCTTCATCAAGGGCTTCATGTATCCCGGCGTGCAGAAGACCGAGATTCGCGACTTTGTGCTCTGTCGCGATCGCGGCACCTGCTGCTTTGGCGGTCCCACGCCCAAGCTCACCGACATGATCCAGGTGCGTCTCAAAGAGCCGCTGTCGCTCGATTATTCACTGGCGGTGCGCGGCCTCGCCGGCACGTTTCGCGTGCGTCCCGATCAAGCCTCCGACAATCTCGGCGGCGTGCTCTATCATCTCGAAGCGGACTATGCGAAATGAAGCATGTCGCCGTGGCTCAATGTCTGCTGGTCCTGCTTACGGCGATTCTCGCCGGCTGCGACCAGACCACCGAGCGCGTTGAAACGCAGCGCCCTGTGATGGCGGATGCTGTGGCGCCTGACGCGGCGAGCGACTCGCCCGCCGCCGCCCTGCCGACGACCAAAATTCCGACGCATGGCGAGCCTCGGCCAGTGGCGAGCGATCGGCTGGCCGACATCAAACCGCCGCCGGCCAAGCCCGCCGCCAATCAGAAGCCGCGCGACATCGACTTCGACGCCATCAAGTTCGACATCGTCAAGGGCGATCCGTTCTATCGCAAGATGCTCACGCCCGAGATCGAAAAGCTGGTGGACTCGAAGATCAAGATTCGCGGTTTCATCCTCCCCAGCTTTCAGCAAACCGGCATCAAGCAGTTTGTGTTGGTCCGCGACAACATGGAGTGTTGTTTTGGTCCCGGCGCCGCGCTCTACGACTGCATTGTGGTCGATATGAAGCCCGGCAAAACCGCGGAGTATTCGATTCGTCCGGTCACGGTGACGGGCGAATTTGCGGTGCGCGAGCTATTCGATCCCGACGGCAAGCATTTGGCCATCTACCATTTGGAAGCCGATGCGGTGCAATGATCGATCGCCGCTTCGCTTTGTTCGGCTCGCCGTGCTTGCGGCAGTTGCCGTATCGTGTGGCGCGAAAGCGGCGGTCGCCTGCCCGTTCTGCACACCGGTCGGTCCTAGCCTGACACAGCGAATCGACGAGGCAGATCGCGCGCTGGTGGCCGAGTGTGTCGCCGCGCAGGCGCCGCAGGTAACACTCGAACCGCGCCGCGATCTCAAAGACAAATCCAGCACTGATCCGTTGATGCTGGACGCCGCGGTGTTAGGTTCGGCCTCGGCGCCGGTCGGTTCGCTCTGGTTGCTGCTGGGCGAAAATGGCGACGATGAGCAATTGCGGTGGCAGGCCACACCGCTCAACGAAACCAGCTTTGCGTATCTCGCGCGTGCGCCGCGACTCCGCGTGCCAGAACCCGAACGACTGCGCTACTTTGCCGCCTATCTGCAACATGCCGATCCGCTGCTGGCCGAAGACGCTTATCTGGAGTTTGCCCGCGCCCCGTTCGACGCGGTGGCCGCCGCCGCTGCGTCAATCGACATGCCTAGGGTGCGCCACTGGCTCGCCAGCCGCGATGTGCCCGATGCGCGCAAGGGTCTATATGGCCTCATGCTTGGTCTGGCGATCGACGACCAGGCGCGGGCCGCCAATCGCGCGCTATTGCTGGAAACGATCGATCGCGCCGCGCGAGAACAAACCACCGCCAGCGGTGGCGATTTTCGGCCCGGCTTCGACGGCGTGTTGGGCGGACTGATCGCGCTCGATCAGGTTGCCGCGCTCGACCTGATCGATCAGCAATTTCTCGACAACCCCAGCGCCGCCGAGGGCCATCTGCGGCATGCCGTCACTGCCTTGCGCTTCGCCTGGCAATGTCTGCCTAATGTGCCGCGCGAGCGATTGTCGCAATCGATGCGCCGCTTGCTCGATCGCCCCAGTTTTGCGGCCAGCGCTATTGTCGATCTGGCCCGCTGGCGCGATCTGGCGGCCCGCGACGCCATTGTGCGACTCTACGATCAACCGGGCGAGTATCAGGCCGCCATGCGCCGCGCGGTGGTTGGCTACCTGCTGGCCTGCGGCGATCCCCCTTCGCTCGCGGCGCTTGAGCAACTGCGCGCGGCCGATCCCGATGGCGTGGCCGCAGCGGCGGCGCACTTTGAAAAGTACGGCCGCCTCGGCATCGCCGCCGGGCAATGATCACTCAATGAGGCGCCACTCGGCACGGATGTCACGATGAGCGAAAAACCGAAATCCGAGTCTCAGTCCGCCGGGCTCGATCTATCGGCGTTTCAACAAGCTCCCGATCAAGGCGGGCTGTCGCTCGATCAATTGAACGCGGCCTTTGCCCAGATGTTGGGACAAGGCGTCGATCCCTATGTGCCGCCGCCAGTGGCCGATCCGCTGGCGCCCGAGGCGCTGCTGGCCGACCCGCGCGAAGTGGCCAACGACGCTCCCGCGAGCGACGCCCCCCTCACGCCGCGCGGCATTGTGGAGGCCTTGCTCTTTGTCGGCGCGCCAGACAACGCGCCTCTCACCGCCGAAACGGTGGCGGCGCAGATGCGTGGCGTGCGCGCGGCCGAGGTCGACGCGCTGGTCCGCGAACTGGCGGCAGAATATCGCGCCAATGGGTGTCCCTACGCGGTGATCACCAGCGGCGCCGGCTATCGACTGGAACTGCGGCGCGAGTTCTGCGCGGTTCGCGACCGCTGTTTTCAGAAGTCGCGCCGCGTGCGACTGTCGGCCGCCGCGACCGAGGTGTTGTCGATCGTCGCCTACAATCAGCCCGCCACCAAGGATCAAATCGATCGCCTGCGCGGCAAATCGAGCGCCGCGCTGTTGCGGCAACTTGTGCATCGACAATTATTGGAGGTGGAGCGCGACCCCGATGCCCCTCGCATCCAGCGCTATCAAACGACCGATCGCTTCTTGGATCTCTACAATCTCGCAGGCTTGCACGAATTGCCCAAGAACGACGACATCGAACGACGTTAGGTTGGCCGCGACAACAGTTCCGTGATGCGCCGCGCTACAACCACTTCTTCGCCGTCGCCGAGGCAGTAGGGATCGATCTCCACGATGCCGCGCTCGACCTGGCCCTGTCCAACAAAGATCGGCGGCGCGCCAGTTTCCAGCGCGCGAATCAGCCTAATCGCGTGGTCGGCGACCGTGAGCTTCAATTCCAAGCGCGGGCGGCATGGCTGACGTTGATCGATCTCGACCGCGGCAAGACATTCGACGGCCGCGGCAATGTGCCGCGCCATCGCGAGAAGCCGCGCGGCCTCCGCCGCTTCGTCCATGCGCACAAATCGCTCCAGCGCCGCCCACAACCCCACGATCTCCTCGCGACCCACCTTCATCGCGCGACCAACGCCGTGATTCGGCACGCCGCGACCGGTCCACTCGGGCGGGATCAATGTTGGCGGTGGATTCCAAAGATCTTCATTCCAGTCCATATCCAGCATCTGCAGCGCGGCCGACGCGATCAGTTCTCGCCGGCCACATAGGATGCCCGATGCCTGGGGGCCGCGCAGTCCCTTGCCGCCCGAGTAAGCCACCAGATCGGCGCCGGCGGTGGTGAACGCTGTTAGCTGGGCGATCGGCGGCAACGTGGCCGAGGCGTCGACAATCACCGGCAGCGCGCGCCGATGCGCGACCTCAACAACCATCTCCAGCGGCAACTCCGAAAAGCCCGCGCAGTACGCGACCGCCACCGTGTTTTGCGTGATCGCGGCCTCCATCTCCCACGCCTGCGGATCGCGATTGCGTTCCGCCACACCCACTTCGACCAGCCGCGCCCCCGCCGCGCGCACCGCATGGTCATAGCCATTGCGGTGCGAACGTGGCACGATGATCTCCGCCGCCAGTCCCGTCGTGTCGGGCAGCCGATCCATCTTGGAAAAATCATTGCCCGCGATCGCGGCGGCCGCGGCCAAGGTCAAACCTGCGGCGGCGCCGCTGGTGACAATCGCCGCCTCGCTCGCCGTCAACTCAGCAATGCGCCGCCCCACGGCCGCTTGCAACTCGTCGATGCGAACGTGGCTCCGCACGGCAGCGCGCATCGCCTCGGCCACTTCCGCCGGCAGCGCGCAGCCTGATAGCCGCGTCAACGTCCCGGCCGCGTTGATCGCCGGCCGCAGTCCCAGAGCGTCGTAAACATCCGCCATGACGCGCCGCGCCTATTTCACGAACTCGCGATCGACGCGCTTGATCTGGTTCAGAAAATGGTCCAGCGAAGCTGGCCTCCGAGCCGGATTCTGCTCGATACAGTCGCTGATCGCCTTGGCCAGCACTGGATGCACGTGCGGATTGCGATCCAAAATCGGATACGGCGGACGCGTGGCGTGCCCCATCGCGCCGCGACCGTCGGCGCAGCGTTCCCACGGCAAGTCAAAAGTGCATAGCTCGTAGGCCGTGATGCCAAAGCTGAAGATATCCAACCGGTGATCGGTCTTTTGCCGGCGCACCAACTCGGGCGCCATGTAGTTGGGCGTGCCGGTGCGGTTGCCGGGTTGCATGAACGCCTCGGTCGCCGGCACCGTCAGGCCAAAGTCGATCAACTTCAGCGACTTGGCGTCGGGCGTGCAGACAAAATTGCGCGGGCAAACGTCGCGGTGGATGTAACCCGCAGCGTGCAACGCGCCCAGCGCCTCGGCCGCCTGGCGAATGAGCGTCACCCGGTTGCCATCCAGCAGCGGGTCGCGGGCAATAATCAGCGAGTTGAGCCCCGGCCCGTCGAGAAACTCCATCACCAGATACTGCTGGCCAGTTGTCGTCGTGCCATGCTCGAGCGTCTTGACGATCCGTGGATGGTCGAACTCGCTGGCGATCTTGCCTTCGCTTGGTTTCTTGAGGCCTTTGAACCGCGACTCGAACTCCGAGGTCTTCTTGGCGTCCAAGACCTTCAGCCCCACGATCTTGCCGGTCTTGCGATCGCGAGCCATGTGAAACTCCGACATGGTGCCGGAGATCGCCTCGCGCATCAGTTCGAAGCGCGTGCGCACATCGCACTTGCCGCCAGAAAGGATCGTCTTGAAGCTGTCGAGCAAACTCATGGCGCGCCGTCTAAAAACAAAGGGCCTATCACCAATCTAGGCACGCGCGCCGCGGCGAACAAGCAGACCGCTACTTGCCGCAGTAGTCGATGGTGCGCGCGATTTCGCTGGTCAGATCCGAGCGGCGCACGATGCGGTCGATGAAGCCGTGTTCGAGCAAGAACTCGCTGGTCTGAAATCCCGGTGGCAACTCAATGCGGATCGTGGCCTTGATCGTGCGCGGGCCAGCGAAACCGATCAGCGCCTTCGGCTCGGCGAACACCACGTCGCCCAGCGAGGCGAAACTGGCCGCCACGCCCCCCATGGTGGGGTTGGTCAGCACTGAGATGAACAAACCGCCCGCCTCGTGATAACGAGCAAGCGCCGCCGTCACCTTGGCCATCTGCATCAGCGACAAGATGCCTTCGTGCATCCGCGCGCCGCCGCCCGAACCGCTCACAATGATCAGCGGCAATTTTTGCTCGGTGGCTCGTTCGACCAGGCGCGTCAGCCGCTCGCCGACCACTGAACCCATGCTGCCCATGATGAACGCCGAATCGGTGACGCCAAACGCCACGCGCCGGGCGCGGATCATGCCGCAACCGGTGATCGCGGCGTCCTTCAAACCGGTCCGCTGCTGTTCTTCTTTAATGCGGTCGGCATACGCCTTGCGATCGGCGAAGCCGAGTGGATCGGTCGGCTCCAACTGCGCGTCCCACTCCTCGAAAGTCCCTTCGTCGAGCAGTTGCCGAATGCGCTCCGCCGCGTCCACATACCAGTGGTAGTCGCACTCCGGGCAAACCCCCAGTCGGCGCTCCGCCTCTTTGCGGAAGATCGTCTGCTGGCAGCCCGGACAGCGACGCCAAAGGCCCTCGGGCACGCCCCGTTTTGGGCGTTTGCCGCCGGAACCGCGTTGTTCTAAATCGCCTGCTGCCATCAAAAGGTGGGACGTGAAAGGAGGTGGGCTGAATGCGGACTCGTTATACCACGCGCGGCAAAATCGTCCCAGGTCGACCGGCGCCAGCAACTAGCCAGCCACCAAGGCGTCTTGCGGTTCGACGACCACCGTCTCCCAGTTGCCGTGGTCGGCGGTCAGCTTCCAAATATCGCCAATTTGGCCGTGGTCCAACACGCCGCGCACGATCGACGCCAATGGCTCTGGCAGCACCAGTCCCACCACGCCGGCGCGGTGCTTCTTGAGCAAACGCTTCAGGCAAGCCACGGCTCGGGCTTGCGCGTCGGAGAGCATCTCGCCGCCGGGCGGGCACACGGTCTCGGGCTGATCTTGCCATTGCCGATACACGCGCGGATGCTTGCGCTTGATCTCGTCGGCCAGCATGCCTTGCCACAGTCCAAGGTCCAGGTTGTGCATCCCTTCCAACCGCTTGAGCCGCAGGCCGAGCGCGCTGGCGATTGCCTCCGCTGTGGGCGCGGCCGGCTCAGAATCGGAGGTGTAGATCAGCTCCAATCCGCGATCGCGCAGTTGCTCAATCTCGCGGTCCACCTCGCGGCGCCCATCGGCGTTGAGCGGAATATCGAGGGTGCCTTGGATGCGACCATTCTTGTCGTAGTCAGTCGCGCCCGGTCGAATCAGTATGATCTCTAACATCAATGTTGTCCGCAGACGTAAATGATCAGATCGCGTTCGCCAATTGCGTCAGCCGTCGAAGACTGGCGGCCGGATCGGGCTGGCGAAATATCGCCGAGCCCACCACGCACAAATCAGCGCCCGCCGCGACACACGCCGCGATGGTTGTTTCGTTCACGCCGCCGTCCACTTCGAGCGTTAGCTCGGGTCGCAGGCGTCGTAGTTGAGTCAATTTCTCGAGCGCCACCGGCTCAAAGGCTTGTCCGCCAAAGCCTGGGTGCACGCTCATCACTAGTACCTGATGGCACAGGTCAAGGTTGGCTTCGATCGCCGACACCGGCGTCTCTGGGTTGATCACCAGTCCCGCCGCCACCCCGTGCGAGCGAATCTGCTCCAAGGTTCGCCGCGGCGCGTCGGTCGCCTCGACTTGGATCAAAATCAAATCGGCCCCCGCCTTGGCAAAGTCGTCTACAAAGCGCTCGGGCTTGGCGATCATCAAATGCGCTTCAAGCGGCAATTCGGTATGACGCCGCACCGCCTCGACAATCGGCATACCGTAGGTCAAGTTCGGGACGAATTGGCCATCCATACAGTCAAAATGCAATCGGGTGGCGCCCGCCGCCTCCAGCTTGCGCACTTCGCCGGCCAAGTCTGCGAAGTCGCACATCAATAGCGACGGCGCAATTTGCCGCTCTCCCCGGTGGGCGGCTAATCGCTGAAATGCGCGTGTTGGCGAACTAGTCGACGAATCAACCAAAGCCGTGAGCCGCTCTCAATCGCGGACGCCGAGAGTAATGTGCCGGGCGGCAAGCAGTCCGCCAAGCGGGCCAGAAATTGGCCTACGCGCCGCGCAAGATTCGGCGCCATCCAGATTATTTGTGGTCATCGTAAACGCCGCCGATCCTTGTTGTGCAGATCAGCGCCGCGAATTCCAAAGTTCGAGTCGCCCTGACTGGGCTCCCCAGTTCATAGTCTATCACCCGCGGGCGAAAAATCTCCCCCCGCTTTGGCGGAATCTATAAGCTGCCAACTCGCTTGCGCTTACGCTCCAAGTCCTCTGCCGCTGTAAACGACACAAGCGTCAAAGAGACGCCCGCCGGCAGTCTTCTCAAGCCGAAAGACTAAACTGTAGGCAGTTTGCCGCTGGCCGCCACGGATACCACATGTCGCTCGCCTCTCAGGTCACCTCGCACAATTCTGCCCCGGCGACGCGGGTTTCTGGAACCGGCATGTTATGGCTGCTGCTTCTCCTAGGCATGTCCGTGGCCGGCAGTTTGCTGCCGGCGATTGCCGATATTGCGGGCCATGAGTTTTTCGCCACCTGGCTCACGCACGAAGATGGCCCGTACGAAGCCGCGGGCGCGCTGGCCTGCCTGGCAGCCGCGATCCTGTTGACCTGGATCAACTTGCAGCGGCGGCGCAACGGCCAAGGCGCCAATTGGCTGCTACTACTGCTCGCCGCCGCATTGTTGTTGATGTTTCTCGAAGAGATCAGTTGGGGCCAACGGCTGTTCGCGATTTCGGCGCCGCAGTGGCTGGCGCGCGCTAACATTCAAGAAGAAATCAACTTGCACAATTTGCGGATCTTTCATCCGCATCTGGAAAACAACTGGCTGAAGCGACTCTGGCTCAACGCGTCGCTCTTCTATTTAGGCCTGCTTCCGCTTCTGACCTTGGCGCTGCCGCCGCTTCGGCGACTTGCCTTGCGCTGCGGCCTTCCGTGGGCAAGTTGGCAATTGGCGCTCTCGGTTTGCGTGACCTATGGCATCTACTTGCTGCTCATTATCACCACCGTGACTCGCGGCGATCTTTACGCCGCCCACGACGCCGGCGAGGCGGTGGAGGCCGTCATCGAGTTCGCTTATCTGGTGCTGGCGATCGAAACGCTTTGGCTGCTGCGAGGTAGTTCTGTACCGCTGCGCTGGCGTTCGCTTTTACTTGCGCTGATCGTGCTGGTTGGACCGCCACTGGCGATCATGGCCTGGGGATCGGCCAAGGCCATCGCCGCGACCGATTCGCACTTGTCGGCGATTGCCGCCCTGCGACAAGGAAACAAACTGTTGGCCGCGGGTAAGCCGTCCGCGGCCATTGACCGTTATCTGGAGTCGGCCCGGCTCTGGCCCGAGAAGCTTGAAACTCGATTTCGTCTGGCCGGCGCCGCGGAGCAAGTTGGCGATGTCGCCCTTGCCGGTCAACAGTATCAAGCGGTGCTAGCCGCCGATCCGCAAAACGCCGACGCGCACAATGGCCTGGGACTGCTCATGTTCAAGTCCCGGCGTTTCGATGCTGCCGCGAGCGAGTTTCGCCAAGCGCTGGAAATCGCCGAATCCGCCGAGATACAGAACAATCTCGGCGCCGCGCTAGCTCAATCGGGGCAATGGAACGACGCGCGGCGCGCCTTTGAAGCCGCGCTGCGACTCGATCCTGCCAATCAACGCGCCAAGGAGAACTTGGAACTACTCGACCGGCGGGCGCCACGCTAAAAGAGCAAAGCCCTGAGAGCTTGGCTCTCAGGGCTTTGCGTGGTTCACAGTCTGCAAGCAAAGACTACTTGTCGCCTTCGCTGCCTTCCTTGTCCGCGTTGTCGCCGTCTGAGGTGTCTCCCTCCGCGGCGTCGTCCTTCGGCGCTTCGTCGGCGGGCAAGTTCTCGCTGGTGCCGGCGGCAAGCTGCAGCACCATGTTGATTTCCTGCGCGAACTCGTTGCCTTGGAAATCGCCTTCCAGCACCAGGTCTTGCTCCGTCTTGGCGGAGATGGCCCGACCGGCGGCGGCATCGAACAGCACGCTGCCCTTGCCTTCCTGCTCGGTGATCTCCATCGCCACGTCGGCGTCGCCCCCTTCGGCCGCTTCAAAGGAGATTTCGGTCTTGGCGTCGATCTTTTCCAGATCTTTGCCGTCCTTGTTTTCTTGGCCAGCATACGTGTACGTGACCGCGATCTTCTGGGTGCCGATCGGACCCATCTTGTTTTCCAGCTCGCGACTCCAGGTCACGCCCTCGCCGGCGGGCTCTTCCGGCAACGGCGTCACCGCCTGCTCGATCGTCTGTCGAATCGTGCTCTCGGTGAACATGCCGCCCCCCATCATCATCTGTCCGCCGCCACCGCCTCGCTGTTCGCCCAGCGCTTCGGTCAGCGCTTCCGGCAGCGTCACGTCCGAGACTTTGCCCGTGGGGCTGATCTTCAACGTGAATTCGCCGTCCAACATGGCTTCGATCGGCTTGCCCATCCGGTCCCACAATTCGGGCGGCGGCACCTTGTCGGGCTGCTTCGAGTCGTAGGAAACCTCGCCCGTGAAGGGCGTGTTCATCAGCAACTGAACGCGTTCCACCTTTTGGCTGATCTCCGCCGTGCCGTCGGAGGCCACCGACTTGACGGTCCAGACCACGTCCATGATCTGCTTGATCTTCACGTCGATCTCGATGCCGTTGGCGTCGATCAAGATCGTGGCCGTTTGCGACATCGCGTACGGCAGCTTATCCCCTTCCTTGAACTTCCAACGCAGTTCTTTGGCGGCGCGGGCCTCGGCGGCCACCAGCAGCAGCGCGGCCAGCGTCATGCAGACCCGCAAGCGGGTAGATCGCAACAACGACATGAGAAAGCCTTTCTGTGTTAAGAGTGTCTCGCATTCGGATAGCGCGGTTCGGACCAACCGATCGGCTCAGTCAAATCGTCCGCCCGCTATCCGTTGCAACCAGTTTCTGCGGTTATCAGTCGCCTAACAGAATAGTGCTCGCCTACCGGCGCCACAATGAGCCGGCGCGCCGGCTGCTCCGCCGATCAGCTACTATCTTGCCGGCGAACGCCGCGACGGGGACGCAAGCAAGGGCCCAAATGATTGACCACCCGTTGCCGCGTGGGTTAGCCTCGTAGCGTAAGTCACGCGCAAGATTCTCAATTTGGTTTCATCCTCATGCGGCAAATCCTGCTGTTCATGGTTCTGCTGCTTCCGACGCCGGCATTGGCCGATGACCCCGCGAGCGTCGACTACGCTCGCGATATTCAGCCCGTATTAACGGCGCGCTGTTACGCCTGCCACGGCCCCCTCAAGCAGGAGCAAGGTTTGCGACTCGACACGGTGGCAGCCATCCGCAAAGGGGGGGATAGCGGGCCGGCCGTCGAAGCCCATCACCCCGATGCGAGCCTTTTGCTACGTGTGGTTACTGGCGCCGACGGCTGGCAAATGCCCCCCGAGGGAGAGCCCCTCACGCCAGAGCAAATCGCCAAGATCAAAGCCTGGATCGACGCGGGCGCGGCGGGGCCCGCCAACGAGCAACCCGCCATCGACCCGGCGAAGCATTGGGCCTTTCAACCCCCGGTGCGCGCCGCGCTGCCAGCATCGGCATCGTCCGATCCGACAACAAACCCGATCGACGCCTTTCTGGCTGCCGAGCGCGAGCGACACGGCCTCAAACCGCGCCCGCAAGCCTCCAAAGAGGCGCTCATTCGACGCGTCTATCTCGACTTGATCGGCATGCCTCCCACCCCGGTGGAACTGCGCGAGTTCTTGGCCGATGAGTCGGCCGGCGCCTACGAACGGGTGGTCGACCGCTTGTTGTCCGATCCGGCGCACGCCGAACGATGGGCGCGCCACTGGATGGACATTTGGCGCTACAGCGACTGGTACGGCTATGCCGCGGAGATCCGCAACAGCCAACCGCACATCTGGCGCTGGCGCGATTGGATTGTCGATTCGCTCGCGGCCGACAAGGGCTACGATCAGATGGTCGTCGAGATGCTCGCCGGCGACGAACTGGCGCCCTTGGATCGCGACACCTTGCGCGCCACTGGTTACCTGGTGCGCAACTGGAACAGGTACAACCGCAATTTATGGCTTCACGACATTGTGGAGCACACCGGCAAGGCGTTTTTAGGCCTGACATTCAATTGTGCGCAGTGCCACGACCATAAATACGATCCAATCGCGCAGAGCGACTTCTATCGCCTCCGTGCCTTCTTCGAACCGCACGACATTCGCACCGACGTGGTTGCCGGGCAACCGCTCACCGAAAAGGACGGCTTGGTACGTGCGTACGACGCGCATCACGGCACGCCGACCTATTTGTTCACTCGGGGAGACGAACGCGATCCCGACAAGTCGCAAGAGTTGACCCCTGGCCTGCCAGCGGTCTTTGGCGATGTGGCGTTGGAGATTCAGCCGGTCCAGTTGCCGCTAGCGGCCTGGTATCCCAGCCTCGACCCGGTGGTGCAGGAAACGGTCACCAAGCACCTCACGAGCGAAGTGACAGCCGCCAAGCAGATATTCGACGAAATCACCGCCAAGTTGGCGGCAGCCCGCGAGCGGCACAAGCAACTGGTGGCTGCCGCAGCAGCGCCCGCCGCCGATCCAGCCTCCGCGCCAGCGGCCAACGAGCCAACCACTCCAGAGGCTGAAATCAAGCATCTCGAAGCCGAACAAGCGCTGGCCGCCCGGCGGGTAGCCAAGGCCGAGGCCGATCTGGTTTCGTTCGCCATGCGAACGGCCGCCGGCCGTGCTAAGACCGCTCAGCCACCCGGCGAAGACGCGCCCGCCCTGGCGCTGGCTGCGGGACTTGCCGAGCGATCCGCCAAGGTGGCCGATGCCGAATTGAAACTGCTCGCGGCCGAGCAAGCGTTGGTCCAGGCTCAAGGCAAGCTCAATCCCAACGACGAGGCAACCAAGAAGCCTGTCGCCGCCGCCGAGGCCAAACTGGCCGAAGCCAAGAAGGCGGTTGACGACGCCCGCGCGGCGCAACTCGCCCCCTCCGACTTCACTCCTTACCTGCCCGAATATCCTGCCACCAGCACCGGCAGGCGCTTGGCGCTGGCTCGCTGGATCGTCGCGCGCGACAACCCACTCACCGCTCGAGTCGCAGTCAACCATATTTGGATGCGGCATTTTGGCCAGCCGCTGGTTTCCACGGTCTTCGACTTTGGGCTGAACGGTCGCGAGCCGACGCACCCGGCGCTGCTCGACTGGCTGGCCGTGGAACTGATGGAAAATGGCTGGAGCATGAAGCGACTCCATCGGATGATCGTGACTTCGGCCGCCTACAAAATGGAGTCGACCCCCGGTGGGCCCGACGATCCGAATTACAAAGTCGACCCCGACAACAGCTATGTCTGGCGGATGAACTCGCGGCGCATGGACGCCGAAGCGGTGCGCGACTCGCTGCTAAGCATTGCCGGCGCGCTCGATCGTTCTCGCGGCGGCCCCGAATTGGAACAGGTCGCCGCAGACGACACCAACCGACGCAGCCTGTATTACCGCCAGGCCAATGAGAAGCGGGTGGTGTTCCTGCAATTGTTCGATCAACCAAATGTTGAGGAAGGCTACCGCCGTACAGAAAGCATAGTGCCGCAGCAGGCGTTGGCGCTGCTCAATAGCCAATTTGCCATGCGGAATTCTGGAGTGCTGGCCGACAAGCTCTGGAGCGAGGCCGCGGCCGCGATGACCAGCGAAGAGCGGCAGATTCGCTTTGTGTCTCTGGCATACGAGGCGATTCTCAGCCGTCAGCCAACCGACGTTGAACGAGACGCCTGCATGGCCTTTATGGCTAACCAATCTCAACTGCTTGCCAAGCCAGATCAATTAGCGCCGTTTGGCGCCGAGCAGCCGTCTGCTGGCGCCGATCCAGAATCGCGCGCCCGCGCCGGACTGGTGCATGTGCTGATTAACCACAACGACTTTGTTTCGATTCGGTGACGCGCCGCGGGTATTCGGAGAGCCGCCAAACCTTGTCGCAAGCGATTTCCGAAAACTCCGAAAACCGAGGCGGCCGCGGTTCCGATATGCCGTCGACACAAATCATTACTGCGCAACAGGTGTCGACGCGTTTGCTACCTTGGAGTCGGCGCTTGGAAGACGGAGTTGTCGGAGACTACCCCCCTGTTCTTCCGAAAACCTGGCAGTGCGAATTGGCCAGACATAGCCGTGCGGAATGTACAAAAACCAATGCTTCGGCGGCGTCCCCCCGCGCGATACAATGCGGCACGCGCTCCCTCGGTGACCCTTGCGCCCGCGTGCAGTTCAGGACCGGAGGTTACTTGCGTTGACCTACTCCCGCGAAAGTGAACAGTCGTGGCCCCACCGTGGCGGAGTGCATCGCCGCGCCTTCCTGTCGGATGTCGGTATGGGGCTGACGGGGCTGGCCCTTGGTTCGCTGTTGGCGCGCGACGGCATTGCGCGCGCCGGCGAGGCCATTGTGTCCTCACCGGCCATTGCCCAAGTTGCGCCCAAGGCCAAGAGCGTGATCTGGCTCTTCATGATTGGCGGCACGAGCCACATGGAGAGCTTCGACCCCAAGCCCGCGCTGAACCAATACGCCGGCAAGACGATCGAAGAATCACCGTACAAGCAGACGCTCGATTCCCCGTTTCTCAAGAAGAACCTGCGCGAGGTGATCGCTGGTCTGCACACGGTGCATCCCAAGATCTATCCCCTGCAGGTCGGCTACGGCAAGCGGGGGCAAAGTGGCATCGAGATGAGCGATTGGTGGCCCTGCCTCGGCGAGGTGGTCGACGATCTGGCCATCGTTCGCTCGATGTGGACCACCGACAATAATCACGGCGCCCAACTGCAATTCCATACCGGCCGTCACTCGCTGGAAGGGCAATTTCCGACCATTGGCTCCTGGATTCACTACGGACTTGGCTCGCTCAATGACGAGTTGCCGCAGTTCGTGGTCCTGGGCACGCCCTTGGCCGACTGCTGCGGCGGTAAGGGAGGACATGGCTCGAACTATCTCGGGCCCGAACATGCCGGCGTGCAACTCAAGACCGATCCCGCCAATCCGCTTCCCTATGCCAAGCCCGGCGCCAGCCAGTACCGCGAAGAACAAGAGGGCGAGCTTGCGCTGCTCAATCAACTGAACGGCCTGACCGCGGTCGAGTATCCCAACGACGCCGCGCTGCGCGCGCGCATCAAGTCGTACGAGCTCGCCTTTCGCATGCAGATGGCGGTCCCCGAGGTGTTGCGCTTCGAAGACGAGACGCTAAGCACGCACGCGCTGTACGGCCTGGATCAGGACGCGACCCGCGAGTTCGGTCAACAATGCCTGGCGGCGCGCCGACTGGTCGAGCGCGGCGTGCGCTTTGTGCAGCTTTATCACGGCTCCAATGGCGGCGCCGGCGCTTGGGACGCCCATGGCGGCCTCAAGGCAGGGCACACCAAGCTCTGCGGCGAAGTCGATCGCCCCATCGCCGGGCTCATCAAAGATCTCAAGCGGCGCGGGCTCTTGGACGAAACGCTCGTAGTTTGGGGCACCGAGTTCGGCCGCACGCCGGGCGCTCAAGGCAGCGACGGCCGCGATCATCACCCCTACGGCTTTTCGATCTGGTTGGCCGGCGGCGGCATCAAGGGTGGCGTTGTGCATGGCGCCACCGATGAGCTGGGTTTCCACGCCGTCGAAGAGCGCCACTACGTCACCGATTTGCACGCCACCGTGATGCACCAACTCGGGCTGGACCCCCGCAAGCTGGAGATTCCCGGCCGCAAGCGTCTGGAAATCGACTACGGGCAGCCCATTTACGAGATCATCGCGTAGCCGGCAAGCTTTGCCGGATGCGAAAGCTTTGTCGCTGGCGCCGCGGTAAGGCCGGCAATTTCTGTCGATTGCGCGCCGGCCGGCAAAATCGTTGGGTCCGCTGCGACCGACCTAAACCGTTAGTCATTGAATTGACTGACCAATGAGGTTGCGATCATGGCACGTGTTGCGGCGGTCTTCGTTTCTCTTGCCGCTTTGGTTTCCGCGTCCGCTAGCGCTGGCGACCACTGCGATCGCTGTGGCGGCTGTTGCAATTTGCGCAAGGTCTGTCGGCCTGAGCCTTCGTTCCGAGAGGTCGTCAAGGTTTGCTGGGATGTGAAATGCGAAGACTTTTGCGTCCCCAAGTGCGGCCATAAGTGTGGGGTAGCGCGCGGATGCGACGAGTGTGGCGCCTGGTGCGCCGACATATGGAAGTCGAACTGTGCGCAAGTTCGCACTCGCCGCGTGCCGGTCAAGACTGAGGTGGTCCGCAAGATCCCCACTACAAAGTGGGTGGTCGAGACGCTGTGCGCCGATTGCTGCTCGTGCCGCGCCGCCCAGCAAGACTCGGGACCACCGCCGCAACTGGTGGCCGCCGACGCGATGGACGTGCGGCCGATCGATGCGCCGATCGCGCCAGTGTCGTTTGCAGAGCCGGCGGAAACGGCCGCATCGGCTGCGCCCGTGGGCCGCGCCACCGAGCCACGCGCAGCTACGATGGCCGACCGAATTCAATCGGCAATCTCCGGCCTGCTTGCGAAATAGTAATTTAGACCATCGGGCAAGCGGCCGTGCATTGGCGCCGCCGAGTCTCGCCATCCGCCATTTTCCGCCCGCAATTCGCCGGCGATTCTCGTATAATGGCGGCTTTGAGCCTGCCACCCAGGAGACTCCGCCGATGCTCTTTGCAGTTCGCCGCTTGCTGCTTGCGCTAGTGTGCTGCTTCGCCACATCCACGGGCTTGGTGGCCGCCGAGATGCCGCGACTGGTGGTGGTCGTTAGCGTCGATCAATTCCCCGCCCGCTACCTGTCGTTGTTCCGCGATCAGTGGCAGCTCGACGGCGCGTTTCAGCAATTCGATCAAAAAGGCGCCTGGTTCATCAACTGCCATCACCGGCACGCGGTGACCATCACGGCCCCCGGTCATGCCTGCATGCTCACCGGCGCCGATCCCAATCGGCACGGCATTATTGCCAACTCCTGGTACGACCGCGAAACCGGCAAGAACGTCAATTGCGTTGAAGATTCGAGCAGCCCGGCCGTCGGCAGCACCTCCCCCGGCGAGGCCGTGTCACCGCGCAACCTGCTCGCGCCCACCTTGGGGGACAACATCAAGCTGTCGACCGAAGGCAAAGGCAAGGTATTTGGCGTGTCATGGAAGGATCGCGCCGGCGTGCTCATGAGCGGCCACGCGGCCGACGCCTCGTATTGGTTCGACGGATCAACGGGCGGCTGGATCACCAGTCAGTACTACCGCAAAGACTTGCCGGGCTACATTCGCAACTACAACGAAGAAGGCGCCGCGCAGGCCTTTGGCGGCAAGGCTTGGGAGTTGTCGCTCGACCCCGCGAAGTACCACCTCTATGTGCCGGACGACAATCCGTATGAGATGAATCCGCCGGTGTTCGGCAACAAGTTTCCGCACCAGTTGCCGCCGGCCACGCACCCCAAGTATTACGACGCGCTGAGCATCACCCCGTTCGCCAACCAGCTTACGATCGGCGCCGCGCAGCGCTTGATTGAATTCGAAAAGCTAGGGCAAGACGAATATCCCGACTTGATCTGCATTGGCCTCTCGGCCAATGACTATGTGGGCCACGCGTTTGGGCCGCACAGCTTGGAAGTGCAAGAGATCACCATCCAGACCGACCGCCAACTGGCGGAACTTTTTCGCTTTATCGACGAGCAGCTTAAGGGGGCGCCTTGGACGTTCGCGCTCTCGTCGGATCATGGCGTGGCGCCAATCCCCGAACTCGCCGTCAAGTTCAAGCTGCCGGGCTCGCGCAATCCGCTCGGCAATCTGGCTTCGCTCAAGCCGCGGCTGGAGGAGCGATTGCAACGCGAGTTGGGTGCGCCGGCCGAAGGTCGCAGCTATGTCGACCGTGTGGAGCCGGGCATCGTCTATCTCAATGTCAGCATCCCCGAACTGGCGGCCGACCGCTGCGCGCAAGCGCAACAAATCGTGCGCGCGGCCCTCTTGGAAATGCCATCCATCGCCGCGGCGCATACCCGCGCCGAACTGCTGGCCGCTAACTCTGGCAACGGCTTGTTCGAACAGTTTCGACTCATGTTGCACCCGCGCCGCTCGGGCGAGGTGCTTTGGGTGCTCGCGCCATACGCCATTCTCGGCAGCAGCACCGCCACGCACGGCAGCCCCTGGCAATACGATTCTCACGTGCCGCTGGTGTTCATGGGGGCCGGCATCAAGCCGGGCAAATATTCCGCTCGCGTCAGTCCCGCTCATATGGGCCCCACGCTGGCCCGTGTGTTAGGCGTCGATCCGCCGGCGGCGGCCACCGTGGACCCCGCGGCCGAGGCGATCGAATGACCAAACGATGAACGCCGGCGACGTAATCGGCGCAAATCCTTTTGCGCCGGTCGCTTGTTCCGCGTGGCGCGCCGCGCTTCATCGATTCTTCACAATTCCTTTGCCGAGCTTTCACGCTTCGCTCCGACAATACTGGCATCGCAGGGACATGGATCGGCCACCGCGTAAGCTGGAAACATCGTGTCAAAATCACGCTTGGTGGATTGGGCAGCATTCCACACGGCGCGCTGCGAAGTGAGCGAACTTCGGGAGCGTCATGGCTGATTGCCAACATCGCTTCGCAATCATCTTGTGTGTGCTGCTGGTCGCCGGCTGCGGCGTGAATGTCGCGCCCCCCATTCCCTTGGCGGCCGACGACGATGCGCCCTCTTCCGGCGCCAATCCGAGCGGCGACTTGGTCGAACTCGACCCGCTCTTGCCTGGTTATCAACCAGTTTCGCAACAGCTTACGGGGCGCATCACCAGTGTCGGCTCCGACACCATGAACAACATCATGGCGCTCTGGGTGCAAGGCTTTCGCGCCTACTATCCCATGGTCGAAGTCGAAGTCGAAGGCAAGGGGTCGTCTACCGCAGTTCCGGCGCTTGTCGAAGGACAAGCCACCTTTGGGCCAATGAGCCGCGATCCCAAGCCGACCGAGGTCGACCAGTTCAAGGAAGAATTCGGCTACCCACCGACGCAACTAGCCGTCGGCATGGACATGCTGGCGGTCTATGTCAACAAAGACAATCCCATCGAGTCGCTGACCTTGCCACAGGTCGATGCGATCTTTTCCAAGACGCGCAAACTTGGCTACAGCAAAGACATCTCGACGTGGGGCGATCTGGGGCTGACCGATGGTTGGCAATCTCGCGCCATCGAGCTGTATGGCCGCAACGCCGCTTCGGGCACCTACGGCTACTTCAAGGACCACGCGCTGGGAGGGGGCGACTTCAAGGATTCTGTCAAAGAACAACCGGGTAGTTCATCGGTCGTGCAAGGAGTCGGCAGCGATCCCAGCGCGATCGGCTACAGCGGAATTGGCTATCGCAGCGCCGATGTGCGGGCGTTGCCGCTCGCCGAAGAATCTGGCCAGTCCGCCGTCGCGGCCGAACCCAAGTACGCCTACTCCGGGGAGTATCCGCTTGCTCGCTATTTGTGGCTGACGATCAATTACCAGCCCGGCGCCAAACTCGACCCATTGCGGCGCGAGTTCATCAAGTACATTCTCAGCCGCCAGGGACAAGAGCATGTTCAAAAAGATGGTTATCTGCCCATCAAGGCGGAGAAGGCCCGGCAAACGTTAGCATCGCTCGGCATCGCCAGTCCGTAATAGCTCCGTAGCAAGACGCCAAACCCACACAAACACAATCGCACATTGATCCATGGACCATCCGAGTAGAACAGCCCGCCGCAGTCCGCGACGAGTCACTCGGCCGTACGTCAAATTCACCGACGCTTTGGCTCGGTGGATCATCACCATTGGCGGCGCCGGCTCGATTGCCGCGGTGCTGGGGGTATGCGCCTTTTTGATTTACGTGGTTTGGCCGCTGTTTCTGCCGCCGCGCATCGCCGGCGCGCGCACGGTGAGCGTCAAATGGCAAGCGCCGCCCCCCGCTCGAATTGGCGTGGACGACAACGGGCTGATCGGCTGGGCCGTCGAACCGTCCGGCACATTGCGGGTGTTCAGGTTGAGCGACGGCGCGACGCTCGCGCGACAACCATTGGCGGATGGCGCGGAGTTGACGGCAATATCACCGTCTCGCGCCGGCGAAAACATCTTGGCGCTTGGTTTTGCTGACGGCGCGATTCGTGTTCTTGAAATCGAGTTCACCACTCAAGTTCTCTCCGCAATGGAGGCCGACAAGCTGTTGGTCGACCGTCGGCAATCGGCGTACACATTCCCTTATCTGGATGGCCTGGCCGAGCGCATCGACGAGCGCCAGGCGCGCGTGCATCGTGTTCGCGCGGCGACGAAAGTTGTTGTGCCAGCGCCAATGTCCGCCAGCCCAGTTCGCGTGCTCGATTTGGCCGCCGCGCCGCGCGGTTATCGCCTGGCGTCGCTTGACGATGATGGCGTCTTGCGACATTCGCAACTGAACATCGATGTCAGTGCGGCGAAAAATGACACGCCCGTAGTCAGTCTGGCAGTCAACTATCGCGAGGTTCGCGACGCGCCGCCTGATTTTCTGCTGCTGTCAGACGCCAATCTCTACGCGGTCTGGTCCGACGGCGATTTTGCCCGTTATCACGCTCGGCGCGATACAGCGCGGCTGTTGGAAACAGGCGACCTGGTTGCCGATCGTCAGGCTAGCTTGACGGCGATCAACACGCTCGCCGGCCGTGGAACGCTGATCGTTGGCGACTCGCAAGGCACGCTCTCTGCCTGGTTCTTGACCCGTCCAGAGGGCGGAGGCGCGCTCGACGACGCCAAGCTCACGCTGGCTCGCCAATTTTCGTCTCGCACGCAAGCGGTCACCGCACTTGCAGCCTCACCGCGCAGCCGTCTGTTCAGCGCCGGTTATCAAGATGGCTACGTGCAAGTCATTCAAGCCACCAGCGGCCAGACGCTGGCCGGCGCGGCGCTCGAGAGCGATGCCGCCATTGCCAGCCTGGATATCGGCCCGCAAGAAGATGTGCTGATCGCCTCCACCGCCTCTGGCATTGCTTTGGCCGAACTGGAGCTACATCACCCGGAGGCCACCTTCGCCACCTTGTTTACCCCCGTTTGGTATCAAGATTACGCCGGCCCCGAACAGGTGTGGCAATCGACCGGCGGCAGCCAATCGAACGAACCCAAGTTTGGCGTTATGCCGCTCCTGTTCGGAACAGTCAAAGCCACGGTTTATTCGCTGCTGTTTGGCGTGCCGATCGCCATACTCGCCGCGATCTACACCAGCGAGTTCCTCTCGCGCAAGGCGCGCGCGCGCGTCAAGCCGGCGGTGGAAGTGATGGCGAGCCTGCCCAGCGTGGTGCTCGGCTATCTGGCCGCGTTTGTCATCGCGCCTTTCGTCGCCCGGTTTGTGCCGGAAATCATCGCCAGCGTCATGACGATCCCGTTCGCCTTTCTCACCGCCGGCTATCTCGGCCAACTGCTGCCCGAAAGGTCGTGGTTGTGGTTGCGTCAGTACCGCTTTTTCTTTGTGGTCTTGGTCCTTCCGCTGGGAGTGGCGCTTTCCTGGCTTGTTGGCAAGCCATTGGAGCAACTGCTCTTTGATGGCGACATGCACCGCTGGCTCGATGGCGGTGAAGGATCGACCGTGGGCGGTTGGTTGATTCTCTTGGCGCCGCTCTCGGCGATCGGCGTGGGCTACGTTGTGGCCCGCGAGATAACTCCCCGACTGCGCCGGCTTTCGGCCCACTGGTCGCGCCTGCGTTGCGCCGTCGTCGATCTGGCCAAGTTCATCGGCGGCGTCGTGGTCACGCTGCTAGTCGCGTTTGCATTGGCCCAACTCTTCGATTGGCTGCAATTCGACCCGCGCAACCTCTATCTCGGTTCCTACATTCAGCGCAACGCGATGATCGTCGGCTTCGCCATGGGCTTTGCCATCATTCCCATCATCTACACCATTGCCGACGACGCCTTGGGCAGCGTGCCCGATCATCTGCGCAGCGCCTCGCTCGGCGCTGGCGCCACCCCGCTGCAAACGACGGTGCGGATTGTCATTCCCACCGCGATGAGCGGGCTGTTTTCCGCCGTGATGATCGGTCTGGGACGGGCTGTTGGCGAGACGATGATCGTGCTGATGGCCGCCGGCAACACGCCGATCATGGATTGGAACATCTTCAACGGTTTTCGCACGCTGTCGGCCAATCTGGCGGTTGAACTGCCCGAGGCCGATCAAGGCAGCACGCATTTCCGCGTGTTGTTCCTCACGGCGCTCGCGCTCTTTGCCATGACTTTTGTCGTGAACACCGTGGCCGAAGGCGTGCGGCAGCGGTTTCGCCGGAGGGCTTATCAGCTATGAGCTTTCCGAGCACCAGCGCCACGCCGCTTGCGCCAGAACCGCCGCGACGCGAGCGCTTGTCCGTGCCGCGGCCGCGACGCGGCCGCGCGCAAACCTCGCTATTGGCGCATGGCGAGCCGTTGGTTTGGCTCACCGGTGGCGCGCTGGCCGTGGCCCTGGCGATGATCGCCGGCATGCTGCTGTTGATAGTGGTGGCTGGCATCGCCACCTTTTGGCCGCGTCCTGTCTTCGAGTTGACCATGTCCGACGGCCGGCGGTATCTCGGCGAACTGGTCGAAGCCGAAACAATGGAACTCACGCCGACTGCTTTGGAAAAACTGAATCTCGGCGCCAAGGCGCGCGCGGCGCTGGTGACGCGCGATCGAAAGACAACGCGCACACGCATTCGCACCGGAAACTCATTTGCCTGGATCGAAGATTACCGCTTGAAGCAGGTTTCGCAGCCCAGCTCGGCTTTGGTGATCGAGCGGCTAGCTGGCGGGCGACTATATGGACAACTGACCGCGGCCACCGTGGATGGCAAGGCCGTCGCCACCGGGCCAATCGAAGCCTGGAACTGGTACAGCGAGCGGTCGCACGCTGCCGCTAGCGCGCTCACGCTTGCCACACCGGCGGGCGAGGTCTCCGTGCCCACCAGCCAGATCGTGCGCGCCTATCCTGCCAACCGCTTGAGTCTGGGCAACAAAGTCGGCATCTACTTGTCGCGCTGGTGGGAATTTATCTCCACCGGCCCGCGCGAGGCGAATACCGAGGGGGGCGTGTTCCCCGCCATTGTTGGCACGTTCGTGATGACCGTGTTCATGTCGTTGGCCGTGGTGCCGTTTGGCGTCATGGCGGCGCTCTATATTCGCGAATATGCTCGCGCCGGCTTCGTGGTCAGCCTTGTTCGCATCGCCGTCAACAATTTGGCCGGAGTCCCCAGCATTGTCTTTGGCGTATTTGGTCTCGGGTTCTTTTGCTACATGATGGGCAGCAGCATCGACCAGTTGTTGTTTGCCGATCGCTTGCCGGCTCAGCCAACGTTTGGCAAGGGGGGCCTGCTGTGGGCTTCGTTCACCTTGGCTTTGCTCACCCTGCCGGTGGTCATTGTGGCCACCGAAGAAGCCTTGGCTGCGGTCCCCCGCTCGATGCGCGAAGGCTCCTACGCCTGCGGCGCGAGCAAGTGGCAAACGATCCGCCGGATCGTGTTGCCGAAGGCGATGCCGGGCATCATGACCGGGCTGATCCTGGCCATGGCGCGCGGAGCGGGCGAAGTCGCCCCGTTGATGCTCGTGGGCGTGACCAATCTGGCGTTCGAACTGCCGGTCGATTTCGATTTTCCGTTTGTGCATCTGGACCGCAAATTCATGCACTTGGGCTTTCATATTTACAGCCTTGGTTTTCAGAGCCCCAATAGCGAGGCGGCTCGCCCTTTGGTGTTCACGACTACCTTGTTGTTGATCACGCTTATCGGCTGCCTCAACCTGATCGCGGTCTGGCTGCGCAGTCGGCTGCGCAAGCGTTATGCTCTAGGACAGTTTTAGGAACCCTGCCGTGTCCATCGCGACTGCCGCCGTGTCAGCCACGCAATCCAACTCAGACGACGTCCGCTCCAAGCCGCCAGTCGGCTCGCCGCGACCGCGCGACGGCAATCGCCTGGAAGCGATTTTGCGTGGCGAGAGCGTGCCGACCGAAACGCATGCGGCCGTCGCCAAAGAAGACCCGGTCGTCGAAACCGAGCGGTTCTCGTTGTGGTATGGGCAGAAGCAAGCGCTCTTTGACATCAACCTGATCATTCCGCGCGGCAAAGTCACTGCGCTGATCGGCCCCTCTGGGTGCGGCAAGAGCACGTTGTTGCGCAGCGCGAATCGCATGAACGATTTGATCGACAATGTGCGCATCGCTGGCAAGATGCGGCTCAATGGCGATTCGATTTACGAGCGCAGCGTTGATGTGATTGAACTGCGCAAACGGACGGGCATGGTCTTTCAAAAGCCGAATCCGTTTCCGATGAGCATCTTTGAAAATGTCATTTATCCGCTGCGCATCGACGGCGAGCGGCGGCGTTCGGTGCTCGAAGACGTCTGCGAACAAAGCCTTCGCGGCGCGGCGCTTTGGGACGAGGTCAAGGATCGACTGCAAGAGAGCGCGCTCAGCCTCTCGGGCGGGCAGCAGCAACGATTGTGCATCGCCCGCGCCATTGCCGCCGAGCCCGAGGTGCTGCTGCTCGACGAGCCTTGCTCGGCCTTGGATCCGATCGCCACTGGCAAAGTCGAGGATCTGATCAGCGAACTTCGCGGCGCCTATAGCGTCCTAATCGTGACGCACAACATGCAGCAAGCGTCGCGCACCAGCGACTTCACCGCGTTCATGTATCTGGGCCGGGTGATTGAATACGGCCTCACGCCGGACCTGTTCACTAATCCTCATTTGAAGGAAACCGAGGATTACGTCACCGGACGTTTTGGCTAACAGCGGCGCGGCATTATCTGCTGAAAGCCGCGTTCGACTTCGCTAGAATGCGCGTCTCCATTTCCAACATGAGTCCCCGCCCCGACTGTGATGCGAGCCTCCGTGCTGTCAGAACCTCTGCGTTTGCCGCTGCTGCTAACGGGCATTTCTGGAGTGGCTGGCTATAACGCGCTGCATTACTTTCGGCAGTTGTTTCCCGGGCAAGTCGTTGGCATTCGCCAGCGCAACAACTGGCGTTTGCAGGGCGAAGGCATCGAGATCTGCGATGCCGAGGATGACGACCGGCTAAAAGAACTGTTTCGTCGACATCGCTTTGGCAGCGTGCTCAATTGCGCCGGCAATTGCGCGCTCAAGTCGTGCGAACTCGATCCCGTCATGGCCCGCCGCATCAATGTTGAAGGGCTCGAAAAGCTCTTGCCGTTGGTTGCCGACGCCGACGCGCGCTTTGTGCACCTCTCCATCGACCTGGTCTTTTCCGGCACGCGCGGAGGGGATCATCTCGAACACGACGCGACCGACCCGGTCACCGTGTATGGCAGCACCATGGTCGAAGCCGAAAACCTGCTGCTGCGCTCGTTTCCAGCCGCCTGCGCGCTACGCATCTCGCTGCCGATGGGTGTCAGCTTTAACGGTCATGCCGGCGCGATCGATTGGATTCAGTCGCGCTTCAAGCATGGCCGGCCCGCCACGCTCTATTACGACGAGATCCGCACCCCCACCTACACCGATTGCCTGAACGAGTTGTTTCAACTCGCGCTGGCGCGGCACGACCTGACCGGCCTGTATCATGCCGGCGGTCCCCGCAAACTGAGCCTTTATCAAATCGCTCAGATTGTGAACCGCGTCGGCGGCTATGATCCCGACTGTTTGCGCGGCTGCTCGCGGATCGACGCCGGGCCCCTGCCGCCGCGCGCTGGCGATGTGACCATGGATTCGTCGCGCTTGACCGCGGCGCTGGGGTTCGCCCCCTTCGATCCTTGGCCCGCGCACGACGAGTTGGTCCCCGATCATCAGCAATGGCACTACGATCGGCCCACGGGCGAAATTGGGTCGCCGGCGCGCCTGGCGGAGGTGTTGTATCGCAATCCGCGCCGCGGACATTGCGCCGCTTGATGTGAGTTGCGAGCCAGTTTGACTCCCTACGGATCGTGACCTACGTTTTCATTGCAGCAAAATGACACTCGTTCGCGCAATAAGCGCGGCGTGTTTAGCAATAGGTTACTGCCATGAAAGCGTTCAAAAAGTTCGCGTCGGAAACCGACGCCGCCACCGCGGTCGAATACTCGGTGATGCTGGCGCTGATATTGATGGCCGTTTTCGGAACGGTCGCCACCATGGGTCAGCAACACGCCAGTACCTGGGGAACGATCGTCAATAGCCTCACGGCGAATGGCGTCGGCAGCTAGCAGCTTGTCGACGCGGTCTACGTGCTGTCTGCCTGCGACTTTCCAAACGTCGCGTAGTAGAGCAGCGCCACCAGCGTCTTGGCGTCTTGAATTCGCCCGTCGCGCGTCATCGTCATCGCATCGTCCAGAGTCGCGATGATCGGTTCAATCCGCTCGCCGACATCCAGCGTCTGATCTCCCGGCGAAAGCTCTGTCGCCAGATACAAGTGCATTCGCTCCTTGAGAATCCCCGGCGACATCCAAAACTCGTGCAGCTTGGTCATCTGCCCCGCCCGGTAGCCAGTTTCTTCCCGCAATTCCCGCCGGGCCGTGACGTCGGCAGATTCGCCGGGCTCCAGGGTTCCGGCTGGCAGTTCGACTAGCACCTGATTGACAGCGGCACGGTGATTGCGAATCAGGCAAACTCGGTTCCCTTCCAGCAATGGCAGAATGCAGACGGCGCCCGGATGCTCGATGATCGCCCGCGAGTGCTCCCCCCCTCCAACGCGATATGTTCTTTCGAACACGTTGAATCGCGGCGTGGACAGGAGCAGTCGATCTGGAGCCATGTCCAATTCCTTGGTTTGCTTAGCCGCGCGGTGGTTGGTAATATAGCGCGCAGGTCTAATCCGCCGGAACTCCCGAAGACACATTCCTTTCCACTTCGGGTTATGCGTGACGTTTCAAGCTGGAATATCTATCTTCATCGCATCGCGGGCGTCAGGATTCGGCTGCATGCCTTCTTCCTGCTGCTGATCGTGTTGTGCGTTGCCGCGCGCGAGTGGATACCGTTGTGGTACAGCTTTAGCGCGGTCGGGGTGCTTTTCTTCAGCGTGGTCTGGCACGAGCTGGCGCGCTGCTTTGCCGCCTACAAGAGCGGCTTGGCCGCCGAGCAGGTGTTGCTTTGGCCATTGGGTGGCCTGACGGCCGTCGCGGCGCCGGTCGCCGATCCGCGCCAGGAATGGCCGACAGCCGTCGCTGGGATTCTGGCCAACCTGGCAGTCTGCGCCGTCCTGCTGCCCGTCTTCCTGATGCTCGGATTGACCTCTTGGCTGCAACTGAATCCGTTGACGTTGCCAGTCCGGGGTGACCAACTCAACTGGCAGACCGCCGCGGCGCTCGTGTTTTGGGTCAATTGGGGGCTGGTGCTGGCGAATCTACTGCCGGCCTACCCCTTCGACGGCTCGCGAATGCTCCGCGCAGCGCTTTGGCCGCGACTGGGATATCGCTCGGCCGTATTGCAGGTGGCGCGCGCCACGCGGGCCACGGCCTTGCTGTTATTGTTGTTGGGATTGGCTGTCAGCGAGCGCTATCCCGTGGCGCTGGTGGCGCTGGCGCTGTTGTCTTTGTTTCTGTTCTTTGGCGCGCGTAACGAGGTCGATCGGCTGCAAGAGCCCGAGCTTGACGACGGTGTGTTTGGCTACGACTTTTCCCAGGGGTATACGAGCCTCGAACACGCGGCCAGCGCCGCCAACCCCAAGCTAGGCGCGCTGCGGCGTTGGCTGGCGCAGCGGCGCGAAAACCGCCTGCGCCGCCGCCGCGAACAAGAAGAGCTCGAAGAACTGCGCATGGACGAAGTGCTCGCCCGATTGCACGAACTGGGCTACGAGCGGCTGTCGATCGAAGATCGCCATCTTTTGCAACGCGTGAGCAGCCGCTATCGCAATCGGCACCGCTTGCCATAACGGCCCACGCCTGCGCCCGGGATTGTCGACTTGGCCCGCATCGAACAACGCCGCGAAGATCTGTTCGCCGAAGCGACCGCTTACGAGGTGCGCGCCGAGCTTTCCTTGCCGGACTTTGCGGAAATGGTATTCGTCGGTTTTCGGGCCGACGGCGCCGGCAGTCTCTATTTCGGCGAATCGCCGGTTTACCATTTCAACCGGCATGGCGAACTTCGGCGGGCTTTTGCCGACGGCCGCCTGTGGAAGGCGGATCACGGGCGCATCGCCTCGCTCACGCGCAATCGGTCCAACGCCGCCAGCGAGTTGGCGCGGCATGACCTGACGGAGCCGGAGCAAACAGAGTTTCTCACGCGCTGCGAGAGCAGTTTGAAAGTGTTGTTTCAACAGCTCGCTGCTGGGAATGCGCGTGTGGCGAGGCAGTATCCACTCAACGTGGATTTGCTCACAAAGATCGCGAACTGGCTGCAGCGGCTTACGCCGGTCCGTGTGGCCGCTGCGCCGCATGTCACCAGATAATCGCCGCGCCACGCCTACTTGGGCGCCAGGATGGTCGTGATGCGACGCCCTTGCTGATTGGGTGGCGCCTCCACGCGACCAACGTCCTGCAGGCGATCGATGATTTGCCGCACTACGCGTTGGCCTTCCTCGATGTGCGCCATCTCGCGACCACGAAACACCACGGACACAATCACCTTGTCCTTGTGCGACAGGAACTCGCGCGCCCGATTCACCTTGACCTCGATGTCGTGCTCGTCGGTCTTGGGCCGAACGCGAATTTCCTTGATCTTGCTCTGGTGAGAGTGCCCCTTGTGCTGGCGCTTCTTCTGCTGGTACTTGAATTTTCCGAAGTCCATGATGCGGCAAACGGGTGGGCGCTCGTTGGGAGCGACTTCCACCAAATCCGAATCCGCCTCGCGGGCCAACCGCATCGCTTCGTCGGTCGTCAAGATTCCGAGTTGCTCGCCCGTGGCGCCGATGACGCGCACCGGCGAAATGCGGATTTGCTCATTGATTCGTTGGCTGCGTTCGATTGCTGCGTTCCTCCAAGAGACTTCTGATGGGTCGAAACGGGCGTTCCGCATTGTTTGCGGAACCTGTCCGTTCGACGTCCCAGCGACGTGCAGTTCAACGCGAAATATTTACCCACAATGCCTTGCGCGTCAACTACTTCACTCTACGCTGCTCTAAGGGCCCAAGCTGGCGACCTAGTACTCGGCGGCGGCTTCGCCCCCCGCGTGGCCCGGCGTAAAACTCGATTTTACCACTTGCCGCACGGTCTTTTCCGCGATTTCCTGCTGGAATTTCTCAATCGCCGCCTCGACGCCAAGCTGCCCCAAATCCCCGGTGATTCGGTCGCGCACCGCCACGGCGCCCTGCTCCATTTCGCGACCGCCGATCACCAGCATGTACGGGACTAGCCGCAACTGCGCATCGCGAATCTTGGAGCCAATCTTCTCGGCGCGATAGTCGCCTGTCACGCGCAGGCCGGCCATTCGCAGTCGCTGTTCAACGCCGCGCGCGTACTCTTCGAACTTCTCGCTCACCGACAGCACGCGGACCTGCTCGGGCGCCAGCCACAGAGGGAAGGCCCCCGCGTAGTGCTCAATAAGCACCCCAATAAAGCGCTCCATCGATCCGAGCGGCGCTCGATGTATCATCACCGGGCGATGCGGCGTATTATCGGCGCCCACATACTCCAGGTCGAAACGCTCGGCGCTAGGTAACTGATAGTCGAGTTGCACGGTGCCCAACTGCCATTCGCGTCCCAGGCAGTCGGTGACGACGAAGTCGGCCTTGGGACCATAAAACGCCGCCTCCCCTCGCTCGACATCCAAATGAGGCAGATTCATCGAACGGCAAACCGACTCCAGCGACGCTTCGGCGCGCTGCCAGGCCTCGGCGCTGCCCACGTATTTGTCGCTCGCCGGGTCGCGAAAGCCGAGTCGCACGCGATAGTCGTCCAGTCCCAGGCACTTGAGCACAAATTGAGTCATTTCCAGGCAACCGCGAAATTCGTCGGCCACCTGATCCTCGGTGCAGAACAAGTGCGCGTCGTCTTGCGTGAAACCGCGCACGCGCGTCATGCCCCCCAGCTCGCCCGATTGTTCGTAACGGTACACCGTGCCAAATTCAGCCAACCGCAGCGGCAAATCGCGATAGCTCCGCGGCCGTGATTTGTAAATCATGATGTGATGCGGACAGTTCATCGGCTTGAGCAAATAGCTCTCGTCGTCGCTCATCACGATCGGCCGAAACTGGCTATCGGCGTAGTACGGAAAGTGTCCGGAAGTCTTGTACAGCTCGATGCGGCCGATATGCGGGGTGTACACCGGTTCGTAGCCGCGTTTGATCAGCTCTTGCCGCACGAAGTTTTCCAGCTCGCCGCGGATCACGGCGCCGCGTGGCAGCCAGAGAATCAAGCCCGACCCCACCAGCGGGTTGACCGAAAACAACTCAAGCTGCTTGCCGAGCACGCGATGGTCGCGACGCTTCGCTTCTTCCAAGCGTTCGAGATGCGCCTGCAACTCTTCCTTGCTGTGCCAGGCGGTGGCGTACAGCCTCTGCAATTGCTGTCGAGACGAATCCCCTTTCCAATACGCGCCGGCGACCGATAGTAGCTTGTAGGCGCCGATCCGTCCGGCACTTGGCACATGCGGTCCGCGGCACAAATCGATGAATTCCCCCTGCCGATAAAACGACAGAGTGGAATCGTTCGCCAAACCGGTCTGGATGTGCTCCACCTTCAAACTTTGGCCCAAATCTTCACATAGCGCCGTTGCCTTTTCTCGCGGCTCCACCAGTCGCTCGAAGGGCTCATCGGCTTTGACGATCTTGGCCATTTCCGACTCGATGGCCGGAAAATCCTCCTCGGTGAGCGGATGCTCCAATTGAAAGTCGTAATAGAACCCGTGATCGATCGCCGGTCCAAACGCCAACTGAGTTCCTGGGAAGAGTCGCATCACGGCCCGCGCCATCACATGCGCGCATGAGTGCCGCATTACAGCCAACGATTCGGCGTCCTTTTTGGTCAAGAGCCGCAGCCGCACGTCGCCCGACTCGGGCAGCCAACTGTCGGCGCCAACGATTCGGTCATCGACCATCGCGGCCAGCGTGTCTTTGGCCAGCCTCGGCCCAATTTCGGCGGCTACATCGATCGGCCGCACGGGTTGTTGATATTTACGAGTCGAACCATCGGGCAATTGGACGCTGAGCATAACTCCTCGAAGACGCACGATGCGATTCAGCTAGCGGCCGCCGCCGTCTGCGTCGAATACAAACCGACGCCAAGACCGGTGCTCATCTGCCGAACGCGCGGGACTTTTGCAAAGATACGGAATTTCTGCCCGTTGCGGCAAGAGCAGCGGCACAGTTAGCGCCGGTAGGGTTCGGATTGCTCATATTGGCGCTGCCGCTGCTCGATCTGAGCCGCCAATGCCGTATTGCCGGCG
This sequence comes from Pirellulales bacterium, assembly GCA_019694455.1. NCBI lineage: Bacteria > Pseudomonadati > Planctomycetota > Planctomycetia > Pirellulales > Pirellulales bacterium. The sequence goes on along the minus strand of JAIBBY010000013.1, from coordinate 61,632 downwards.
GCGCGGGCAAGTTCCGCCGCTTGGCGGGCGGCGCGTGCCGCGTCTTCGAATCGGCCACTGGCCGCCAGCGCCGCCGCTAGCGTATCCATCCGGGCCGGGTTTTTGTTCGCTGCCGCGAGCGACGTCTCGGCTAGGCGTACCGGATCGTCGCTCGCGCGCACTACCTCGTTGGTGGTCGTGGCCAGCAACCAAGCCAGATCGTTCGCCACTTCGGCGTTTCCTGGCTCGATCCGCATCACCTCGCGGTAGTGCCGCGCCGCATCCTCATCGCGCTTCATCTTCATTTGTTGTCGAGCGATGGCCAAATGCGCTGCGGCATGATCGGGGTGCAACTCGATTGCCTTTTCAAGCTCTGCGAGCCCATCTTCTGGTCGCTGTTGTTCGATTCGAACCAGTCCCAAAAAGAAATGCCCCTGCGCGTGCTGCTCCTCCGGGCCGTCGATCAGCATCTGAAATTGCTTGACGGCGGAGTCGTAAGCTTGCATGCGAACATAATAGGGGCCGAGTCGACGCACCGCTTCAACTCGCCGAGTGGGCTCGCGTTCAATGCACCATTCGAACTCCCGCTCAGCCTCAGCGGGGCGATCGAGAGCCAATAGCACTTTGGCCCGCTCCCACCGCGCGGGAATGAATCCGGGACTTATCTCGTCGATCAAATAATCCAGATCGGCAAGGGCTCCCGCCTCGTCGCGCAGGGCGCGCCGCAAGCCGCTCCGCCAGTAGTAGCCCCAGGCATTGCGAGGGTCAGCAGCAATCGCGGCGCTAAAATCGGCAAGCGCTTCGCGTGGCCGATTCTGCGCGGCTTGAACTCTACCGCGCTCGGTCAGCGCGGCGGAATGGCTCGGACGCAGCGACAGCGTCAGTTGCAGATCGGCCATGGCGCCCGCGAGGTTGCCCAGGTCGCGGCGCGCGATCGCCCGTTCATAATAGGCGTCCACAAAAACGCCGTTCTCTTGGATCGCGGCGTCGAAATCGGCAAGCGCCCCAGGCAAGTCTCCCTTGAGCTTGCGATAAAGCGCGCGCTGGTAGTAATAGTAGTGACGCTTCTCGGGCGCCACCTGTTCGATCTTGGTGTAGTTGGCCAGAATATCGACCGCGGCGCCATCCGCAGTGGGCGTTTCCCCCAGTTCTGCTGGTGTTGCGTCGCGAATCATGCCCAGCGTGCCAGCCATCATTTCGTCCCAAGTCTGATGGCCATAGGTCACAATTTTTTCCGCGTCTGGATTGCGCAGATTCTCGGTCGAGTTGTCGAACGTCGCCAGGCAATGCAACCGCGTGCCGAGCGGCATTCGCTTCGGTTGCTTGAAAATGTAGATCGTTTGCCAATCGAAATCGTAGCGCGGAATGTCGAGCAGAATCTCACGCTCGCCATTGGGATAATGCGCCTCGAACCGAAAGCTCTTGCCGCGCAAATGCATGTGGGCATTGAGCCACTGCATTTCGCTGTCTTGCTCCACAGTGTGCCAGGCTTCGATTGGCCAGTCCGATGCGGCTGCCGGAATCGCGAACTCGGTGTTGGTCGCCAGGGCGTTGCCCCAGCGCCGTCGTGATTTTGATTCCGCCGGTTTGTCCGCGGCAAACCGTAGCGCGATGCCGCTGCGATCGTGCTGCTTTACGCCGCCCGGAGTGTAGTGCATTTCGAACACCAATTCCCAGCCAGCGGGCGCCAGGATCGCCGCTTCGTCTTCTGGCTGTTCATTAGCCTCGCTGTGCCCTACGGACGGTTGCTCTGCCTCTGCCGCCTGCTCATCCGCCGCCAAGAATCCCGATATATGCGCGCCAGGCACGTAGCCGCCGATCTCGGTCACCTTGCCTTGCGTCCGCAGACTAAAGAAGTCGCCGGGCGGCTTTAAAAAGACCGCCATGTGATGCACCACGCGGCGGGCGTTCGGCCGCGCTTCGGTGGCCACAATCCATTTGTCCTCAGTCCAGCCCGGGTTGACGACAAAGTATTGATAGTCCAGGTAACCTTCGGAGGGGATCTCGAATGGCTCTTCTCGAATGTAGACCACTTGGTCTGGATCGGTCATTTGCCAGCCCTCGGGAAAGTCCACCGGAGGCGGCGCCTCGCTCGGATCACCCTCGGGGCAACTAGCGGCCACCCAGTCGTTGATTTGCTTCTTTTCCGTTTCTGTCAGGCGAACATCGTTCACGAACTCGCCGTATTTCGGGCTGGCGTGCCAGGGCGGCATGCGATTCTGATTCACGACTTCGCGAATCATTCCCCCCCAGCCCAGTGTGTCTTCGTAGGTCAACAATGGAAATGGCCCGATCTGATTGGGCCGGTGACATTCCTGGCAGCGGCGCTGAAAGATGCGCGCAATGTGCTTCGACCATGTCGTCTCGCCCTCCTCCTCGGCCGCGGTGATCCGGCCAATGATGCAGCCCGATGGTTCGGAACGCGGCGCGCTGACTACCTTGCCGGTAAGCGCTTCCTGAACCGCGATCCGCAGATCTTGGCGATTAGGGCTGGGCCGCTGAAAGTTCACGCCGCGTTCGATGCCAAACTGGTCGTCAATGCGCCCCGAGTAGCAAACGCGGCGGGCATCATCGAGTAGGAACACTTCGGGAGTGCGCTTGGCGCCTAGCTGATCGGCGACCAAGTTCCCGGCGTCGCGCAAGATGGGAAACGGCGGCGCATGCGCGGAGACGAACTCGGCTATGTCTTCCGGCGTGTCTTGTTGGTTCGAATCCACACCGATCAGCGCCACTCCTTGCGGCGCGAACTCCTCCGCCAGACGCTTCAATCGCGGCATGTACAACCCGACCAAAGGGCATTCGGTTCCCACGAATACGACGGCGACCAGTCTGCGATCGCTCACATCGGCGAGTGACCACTTCTTGCCGTCGGGACCAAGCAAGGTGAAATCGGCGATCTGCTTGCTGGCAGTCGGCGCGCGGGTCGCGTCCGGCTCGGCTTGAGCCGCTATGGGCTTCGCGCTCGCAAGCAATGTTTGCTCTTCGGCTTCGTCGCAGCCGGCTAGCAAGAAGCAAGCGAGAAGTGGCAGGCAAAATCTCATTGCTAGCAAAAATGAGGCAAAGACAGTGTGCTATCAGGAAACTGCGAACCATTCGAGTCTAAGAGGCCGAATCGCTGCCGGCAATTGTCAGCGATCCGGCATAAATCCGCTTGGCTGAACTTCCTATTTTCGCCGAATTACGGTGGCCTCAGCCCATATTGACGCAAAAGGACGTGCGACCTAATGTTCGCGACCGATATCGGCGTCAGGACTTGATGGGTCCACGCGCCATCCAAGACTAAGGGAATAGTCATGAATTCGCAGCATTCGTCGGCCGGTTCAGCAGCGGTGCCTTTGTTCGATCTGCAACGTCAACACACCGCGCTGCGCGACGAGATTCGGGCGGCCGTGATGCAAGTCTGCGATTCCACTCGCTTTATCTTTGGACCCGAATGCCAGCAACTCGAAGAGCAGGTGGCCTCCTATTCGCAGGCCCGATATGGCGTGGCTTGCGCCTCGGGCAGCGACGCCTTGCTCTTGGCGCTAATGGCCTGCGACATCGGCCCTGGTGACGACGTGCTGGTGCCCAGTTACACCTTCTTCGCCACCGCCAGCGCCGTCTGGCGCTTGGGCGCGCGGCCTGTCTTTGTCGATATTGACCCCGATACCTACAACATCGATCCCCAGTGCGTAGCCGCCGCCGTCACGCCACGCGCCAAAGCGATCATTCCGGTCCACTTGTTTGGTCAATGCGCCGATATGGACGCCATTTTAGCTGCGGGGCGCAACTATGGCCTCACTGTCATTGAGGACGCCGCCCAGGCCATCGGCGCCGAGTATCAAGGCCGACGTGCGGGATCGATGGGGCACATGAGTTGCTTCAGCTTCTATCCCACCAAGAATCTCGGCGGCGCCGGCGACGGCGGCATGCTGACCACCAACGACGAAATCCTGGCGGCCAAACTGCGTCTACTTCGGGGGCATGGCATGGAGCCGCGCTATTACCATCAAGTAGTTGGCATCAACAGCCGCCTCGATTCGCTGCAGGCGGCGGTGCTCAACGTCAAGCTGCCACATCTCGATGCCTGGACCGAATTGCGCGCCGGGAACGCCCGTCGTTATGAGCAACTGTTCACGGCTCACGGTCTAGAGCGATTTCTCTCACTCCCCACAGTCGCGCCGGCACGGCGTCACGTTTGGAATCAATATGTGGTTCGCGTGGCGGGTGGCAAACGCGACGCGCTCCGCAAGCACCTGACCGATCGCAAGATCGGCACGGAAATCTATTATCCGTTGCCGCTGCATCAGCAGGCCTGCTTCGCCAGCCTGCAAGCAACGACCGGGCCGCTACCAGAAACCGAGCGCGCCGCTCGCGAGACTTTGGCGCTGCCAATCTTTCCCGAGTTGCAATCGGTCGAGCAGGACGCGGTGGTCGTCGCCATCGCCGATTTCTTCGGCGCTGCCCGACCCGCCGGCGGCCACTCGATCCCCCGGCCCAAGCATCTCGCGCCCTCGCCGGTGCGGCAGAATCATCCGGAACGCCGCTAAGAACAGTGGTATTTAGCAGCGGTGTCAGGCAATAGTGGGCGCACCAAGAAGTTGCGCCGCGGTTCGAAGGATCGCTTGGTGCGTGAGTGCGTTCATTTCTAGTTCAGCAGAATACGTAGCAAGGGCGATTCTTGTTGCGTCCGTTCGGCGCAGATCGGGAATTGGTCGCCAGCTAAACTAGCGCTTGGTGGCGGGAACTCGTCGCTGACCGACTGGCGCCAGCGCCTGAACACGGCGCACGCCCGATTCTTGCCGCGCGGAACGTTGCTGCTGCGCCACGTTGGGCCCCGCGGCCTGCGCGTCGCGGATGCAGTACACCGCCTGATCGGTGCGTAGATAAATGGCCCCCTCCGCCACCGCTGGGGAAGCCAACGAACGTCCTTCCAAGTCGCTGACAGCGAGTTCTTGATACTTGGGGCCAGCGGCCAGCACCGTCGTTGTTCCCTCTTCGTTCAACAGATAAATCCGTCCAGCAACTTGGATCGGCGATGCCGAGTATTCCCCCATCAGGCGATGTCGCCACACCTCGCGGCCAGTTTTCGCCTGAATGCAGGTGGCAATGCCGCGGTCGCTCACCAGCAAAAGCATGTCGTCGAATAGCAGCGGCGAAGGCGTGAAGGGCACGCCGCGCCGAAAGGTGCTCGCCACGTGTGTGTCGGTCACGTCGCCAGCGCCGTCGATGCGGATGGAATACAATGTTGGATTCCAGTAGCCCGAACAGATATGGACCAGGCCATCGGCGAATACGGGACGCGGGATGACCGAATGTCCCTCGTATCGGCAGCGCCACAGTTCAGCGCCCGTCCGAGGGTCATAGGCAAAAACACCGTCGCCACCGCTGGAGATGATCTGCTCGCCTGCCTCCCAGCGCACCGCAAGGGGCGTGGAATAAGCGTTCTTGCCTTGTCGCGGTGAACGCCACACCTCGCGACCGGTGCGCTTGTCTAGCGCCACTACGGCCTGTGTATCGAGTCCGTCGCAATTCAGAATCAGCAAATCGCGCCACACGATCGGCGATCCGCCGGGACCGTGATGCTGGTCGTAGTTGAGTTGCGTGCGCCAAACCACTTCGCCCGACCGGTTGAGGCACGCCGTGCCTTGCGCCCCAAAATGAACGTACACCTGATCGCCGTCGATCACCGGCGTCGGCGAGGCATGGCTGTTCTTGGCGTTGATCCGCCCCAGGTCGGGCTTGTGAAACACCTCCACGTCGCGCAAAAGTTCGCCGTTTCGCGCATCGAGCGCGATCGCCCGCAACGAACCCTCGTCTTCAATCGCCGTAGTGATCCACACCATCCCGCGCGAGACCACGGGCGACGACCAGCCGAGACCGGCAATTTCGGCCCGCCAGGCAATGTTTTGCGATTCGCTCCACTGCACCGGCGCTTGCGGCCCGGCGGAATGTCCTTGCCCATCCGGTCCGCGAAATTGAGTCCAATCATCCGCCACTGCTGGCGCTGGCCAACCAACGGCCGCCGCGCAGAGCCAGCAAAACACAGGCGCCGCAATCGATCGCATTCGCGAAGTCGTCTTCACCGCATAATCTCCATTTCAGGCCGGGCCGACGCCAACCGCCCGACTGCCTCGGGTGTGGTATGCGTGCCGCGTAGATCAAGCACCGCCAGGTGGCGAACATTTGCCAGTTCGCCGAGCGCGGCGTCGGTGATCTCGGTTTCCTTGAGCGACAACCGCGACAACCTTGGCATCCGCGCGATTTGTCGCACGCCTGCGTCGCTAATTCTTGTGCCGCGCAGACTCAATGCCATGAGTTGTGGCGCACGGGCTAGATATTCCATGCTTTCATCCGTCACATCGGTGCCATCGAGCACCAGCCATGCCAGCCGTCGACAGGTCGCCAATCGGGCCGCTCCGGCATCGGTCACACGCAAATTCGTCAGGTCTAGCCGATCGAGCAGCGGCATGCGGCAGAGGATTTCGACGCCAGCATCGGTCACTTGCGTATCGGAGATCTTGAGGCCCGCCAACCTCGGCAAACGAGCCAGTTGCGCCATGCCGGCATCGCTCAGATCGGTCTGCTCGATTTGCAACTCGTTCAGTTCCTTCAGTGAGGCAAGCGCCCCAAGGCCGGCATCGCTGATCGCGTTGTAACCAAGTCGCAGATTCTGTAACTCGCGCAGTGACGACAAGGCTGCAAGTCCTTCGTCAGTCAGGCCGGCGTCGCTGGCGTGCAGCACCTCAAGATGCGGCAGCGCGGAGAGCCTTGCCAGCCCCTCGTTTCCGATCGTGGTCCAAGACACGTTCAGATATCGCAAATCGGATAGTCGCGCCAGCGCGTTCATGCCTTCGGCCGTTACCCGAGTGTCGTGCAGCGTTAGCGCCGTGAGACCAGGCAACTTGAGCAGCGACAGCAGGCCGGCGTCGCCGATTCGCGTTTGCTGGAGTTTGAGGACTTCCAGTTCGTTCAGCCCGGCAAGTTGCTCCAGTCCGACGTCGGTGACGTTGGTCAGTCCCAATTCGAGCCATCGCAAGCGTGGAATTCGGCGTAATTCGGCCAGTCCTTCGTCGCCGCCGTTCCAATGCGCCACGCTGAACTTTCGCCCCAACGCGTCGCGCTGGGTCGATAGGTCCGCCGGCGCGGCGAGTGGACCTTTCGTCCCATCTGCGGGGCCAAGTCCTTCACGCTCGGTCGCCCAAAATTCCAGTGCGGTTTGCCCCCCGCCATTGCCAGGACGCAGTAGCGCCGAGGCCCCTTCCAAAGCGTCCTTCCAGCCTGCGGAAACTCGCATCAGAGCGGATGGCCGCTGCTCGACCGTCGCTGGCCGCTCAAAGGTTGCTCGCCGCCCAGGATAAGCGCGCGGCGCGTTGTGCGCCGCGGCGCGCTGCGAGGCGCCTTGCGCTCGGCAATCGCTGCCACCAATGCACGTCAGCGTAAATAGCGCCGCCGCGGCGGCGATTCTGTGGAACCAGCGTCCTTGCATGGTCTTGGCCCTCCATCAGTCGGTCTGGGCCTCGGCGGCGAAGCCGCCGGGGGCGGCCCAGAGTAGCCAATGCTCGGCGCCAAAGTCCAGGCGAGTACGATGGCGCGCGGCGTGCTAGCGCGCGCTTGCTGGCTGACGTCGCTTTGCTCGAAAACGCGCCGCGATCAGCAGCGCGGCCAGCGTGCCCAGCACGCCACAGCTCGGCTCAGGCACAGGCAGCGCGCCGGCCGCCGCCGAGTTGAAGTGATCTGCCCACAAAGTATAGTCGGCGCCGTCGACGATGCCGTCGCAATTGAAGTCGCCATCGCGAAACTTGCCCGCCTGCTGTAAGTGGTCGGCCCACGCGGTGTAGTCGGCGCCATCGACGACGCCATCCAGATTGGCATCGCCTACATAAGCCTGTGCAACGCCGCGCGCCATTCGCTCGGCTAGCCAATCGTAGCCCGGCCGACTCCCATCAGGCGCTCGCCAATACAGATGCACATATCCCGGCGTTTGGCCATTGTCGCTATACCAAGATTGCCAATTAGCCTGTTGCTGAATGGCCGAGTAGTTGTCCAGATAGACATAGCCGCGCTGCGCCGCCTGCGCCTGAAGCCACGGATGGTAGAGCGTGCGCAGCCGTTCGTCCCCTACGGCGTAGCGCGGATAACCATCGTAAGGCAGGATCGGCAAGTTGGAACCAATCACCACTCGCACTCCCGCTGCGTCCAGGCGATCAAAAGCTCCGGAGATCAAAGTTTGATATTGCGGAAACCAATCGTCCGATTGCAAAGCGTCGTTCGTCCCGAGCATGAACAACACCAAATCGGCCTGCAGTTCAATCGCGTCGGTGGCAAAGTCGTGTGCCCGCGGTGGAGTCGTCGCAAGATCAACATCGACGCCTGCGTATACTTTGCTCGTCGCGCCGCCGCTGGCTAACTTCAATGCCGAGGCATCGACACCTAACCGAGTCAACATCGCCTGCAAGCGGTCGCCATAGGCCGCTGATTGCGAATCACCGGTGGCGACCACGGTCGCCGCGCGCGCGGAGGCGGCCATAGCGCAATACGCGATCACAGTGAACCATCTGTTCCGACAAGACATTACTTCATCGTAACAACTGCGATGCAGTAAAGTGCCGAATGAATAGCACCCAGTTTGGCGAACTGGTTTTGCCATTTTGGTCGCGTGAATCACCCACAAAACCGCTTGAAATCACCGCAAAAATGCCCTGCAAGTTCGATTTGTGGATTTTATCAAAAAAGTGCTTGCATTCTGGAACGACCGATTTACTCTGTTACCAGTGCCCCCCAATTTGCGGGGGCGCCCGACAGGCCCTGGTAACGCTAATGACGGTGAGTTGAGAGCCGAAATTCGAATGGATAGGTCGTACTGTTGGCGACCTGACCGCCTGTCCTGATCCATTCGCTTCTTCATCGGCTCGGTCCGGCAACTATTGCTCGGGCATTGACCTCACCCCCCGCAGTTCGCGCAACGATGAGTTGCTGTGACATAGCGGTTCGGTCATGGCGCCTGCGATCTTGTTGATTGCACAGTTCCTGCTTGGGCAATTCGTTTCGGTCACGCAACTCTCCGTCTGCACGTGAACAGGTCACTGCCAGACTCGACTGGAAGCGGTCGAGGGGTCAGTCAACCAAATTTTGCCGCGATCGACATGCGATCGCGGTTCACGCACAGAAGGGAGAGATGCCAGTGATGACGAACAAGTTGAATGCTCTTGCAGGTCGCTGCGCGACCGTTGCTCTATCCGCGATTGCGCTGCTTGCGCTCGCGCAACCGACTCAAGCCGCCCGCATGGCGCTGGGAGTCGACTCCGCTCAAAGCAACTTCACCGCGAAGCTGACTTTCTTTGCGGACATTCCTTTGCTCGGTCACTACGATCTGAGCACTCCGGCGGTAAACGCCACACCTCAGGGCGCGGCGCCGGCGATCAACGCGGTTCCGCCCGCAACCCTTGGCTTCTTGGGCGACTTGCTCACCAGCGGCCCGCAACCCGGCACGCCAGGGCAACTCACCAGCCTCGGCGGCGGATTCACGTTTATCGACATTGTGCAGACCCTCAATGGTCCCAACATTCCGTTTGTCGGCGGCGGCAGCGTCACCCTCGGATTGGTGGCCCCACATATCACCATTGCCGATGGCGACAGCTACCTGCCCGTCGCCGCGGGAGTTGGCACGGGCACATATGATTTCAGTGGACTCGACCTGACGCTCAGCGGCGGCAATTTCAGCTACAGCTCGTCGGGCTACCTGAACTTCATTGGCAGTGACTCGATTAACTTTTTGACAAACGCGGCCACGGTTACGTTGCCCAACGGGTCGCTCGGCTCGATCGCGCTTGGCAATGGCCCGCCGGGCGCTCAACCAGTCACCCTCACGCTGCCGCTCAATGTGACGGTGCCGCTCTTTAGCGTAGGCGACACCACCCTCGGCGCCGGCATCAACGCTGTGTTTGGCGGCACTGTGGTCTTCACCGGCATTTTGGTCCCCGAGCCGGGATCGATCGTACTGCTCGGCGTCGGCCTGTTTGCGGCATTGCCCTTGGTACGCCGTATGAAGCGCCGCTCCGCCTAGCGCCGCTTACTGCTTCGCTGGAATCTCTGGCACTGGTTCAAGAATCTCAAGGTTCTTGAACCAGTGCTTTTTTGTTGCGTGGGCGTCGGCACTTGCGGCCATTGCGCATACGGCCGATACGCGCGAATGCTTGTTACTGAGGTTGTCAGCCGAGTATCCTGACGGTTTCGGTCCGACAGATACGAATCGTGACTGCGACGATGAATATTCGCGCCATGGCGATGTTGACGCTAGTCGTACTCGTCGCGCCGCGCGCTGGGGCCGTAGGCGCCGACTCAGTCGATTTTGTGCGCGATGTGCGCCCCATCCTGGCGCGGAACTGCCTACAGTGCCACGGTCAGGACGAAACCACTCGCCAGGCTGGGCTGCGACTCGATACCGCCGCCAGCGCCACGCTCGAGCTGGAAAGCGGGCAACGCGCGATTGTGCCCGGCAAGCCGGACGAAAGCGAGCTTTTGGCCCGTGTGTCGGCGAGCGATACATCGCTGGTCATGCCCCCCGCCGATCTTGGCAAGCGGCTCACGGCGGCCGAGATCGAAACTTTGCGCGCCTGGATCGCCAGCGGCGCGCCGTTCACCAAGCACTGGGCCTACGTCAAACCAGAGCGACCACCACTACCGGTGGTGCGCGACACCCAATGGCCGGGTAACCCAATCGACCAATTAGTGCTTGCCAGATTGGAACGCGATGGACTAGCGCCATCGCCCCCCGCCGATCGGGCGACGCTGCTCCGACGCTTGTCGCTCGATCTGACCGGCTTGCCGCCATCGCCAGAGGAGACCGAGACCTTCGTCAACGATACCCGCCCAGCAGCCTATGCCGAGCAGGTCGATCGTTTGCTCGCAAGCCCTGCCTTCGGCGAGCGCTGGGCGGCGGTGTGGCTCGATTTGGCGCGCTACGCCGATTCGCAGGGATACGCGCCCGACGGACCGCGCACGATCTGGCGCTGGCGCGATTGGGTCATTGGCGCCTTGAACGAAAACATGCCGTACGACGACTTCACCATTGCCCAATTGGCGGGCGACCTGCTGCCAGATGCCACGCCCCAACAAATATTGGCCACCGGCTTTCATCGCAACACGCAGGTTAATACCGAAGGGGGAGTTAATCCCGAGGAGTTCCGCCACGCCGCCGTCGTCGATCGCGTGAACACCACCTTCGCTGTTTGGATGGGAACAACTTTTGCTTGTGCCCAATGCCATTCGCACAAGTACGATCCCTTCACGCAGCGCGAATATTACCAGATTTTTTCGATCTTCAACCAAACCGACGACTTCAAGACCGACGATCCCGTGATGGAACTGGCCCATGTCGGTCGCGAGGCCGACTATGCGCGATTGAAGGCGGAAGTGGCTGCGGCGCAGGCCCTGTGGGACGAAGCGACCGGCCAGCGCGACGCCAAACAAGCCGAATGGGAAGAAACGATCCAGCCGGCGACGCTCCCCCCCGAAATTGTCGCGTTGTTCGCCATGCCCGCGGAAAAGCGCGACCAAAAGCAGCAAGATCAACTGCGCGACTTCCATCGCGCTCTTTCTAGCGAGTGGAAAGCGCTCGATCAGCGATTGAAATCGCGCCAGGCCGAGTTGGCGCCAATCAGCACCACCGTGCCGATCCTGCGCGACGGCACTCCCCGCGACACCTTTGTTTACATCCGCGGAGAGTTTCAAAGTCCCGGTGAGCCGGTCGTGCCAGGCGTACCCGCCGCCCTCCATCCCGCGCCCTCCGGCGTCAAGCTCGACCGGTTGGGCCTAGCCCGCTGGATAGTCGACGCCGAAAATCCGCTCACCTCTCGCGTGGCCGTGAATCGACTCTGGCAAGAGTTGTTTGGCATCGGGCTGGTGGAAACCGCCGAGGAGTTTGGCACGCAAGGCGATCCGCCGTCGCACCCCGACTTGCTGGATTGGCTGGCTGTGGAGTATCGCGAGAGCGGCTGGGACACCAAGCAGATGCTCAAGCTGCTGGTCACCTCCGCGACCTATCGCCAGTCTTCGCGAGCAAACCATGATGCGATCCAGCGCGACCCGCACAATCGACTGCTGTCGCGCGGTCCGCGCGTGCGCCTCTCCGCCGAGATGATTCGCGATCAAGCGCTTGCCGCAAGTGGCTTGCTCAGCGCCAAAATGTACGGACCACCGGTCCAGCCGCCGCAGCCATCGCTTGGATTGGCGGCTGCCTTCGGCGCCAGCACCGATTGGCAAACCAGCGCGGGCGACGAGCGCCACCGCCGCGCCATTTACACTCGGTGGCGGCGCAACCTGCCGTATCCGTCGATGGTGGCCTTCGACGCGCCGGAGCGCAACGTGTGCTCCCTGCGGCGGATTCCCACCAATACCCCACTGCAAGCGCTCGTCACGCTCAATGACCCGGTATTTGTTGAATGCGCGCAAGCGCTGGCGCGCCGCGTGATGGCCGAGGCTGATGTCCCTGCGGCCCGTGCTCGCCGCGCTTTTGCCCTGGCGGTTGGCCGCCCGGCGACTCCCCAAGAGGCCGCGCAACTGGTCGCGCTTTACGAGCGATCGCATACTCAACTCGCCAACGAACCCGCCAAGGCAAATGCGCTAGCGACCGATCCATTAGGGCCACTGCCTGCCGAGATTGCCCCAGCGGAGGCGGCGTCGTGGACCGTGGTGTCGAATGTGGTGTTGAATCTCGACGAGACCTTAACCAAGCCGTAATGCGATGGAACTAGCGTCTGCGGAAAACGTGTTGCTGCATCGAACCCGGCGCCACTTTTTGCGCGACTCGGCGCTGGGTCTAGGGAGCGTGGCGCTCGCCTTGATGGACGGTGTGCCAGCGCCAGCGGCCTCGCCGTCCGCGGCGCACGATAACAATCCCTTTCTTCCCAAGCCGGGACATTTTCCGGCCCGCGCCAAGAGCGTCATCTTCTTGTCCATGTCGGGCGGCCCGCCGCATCTGGATCTCTTCGACTACAAGCCCGAACTGGTCAAACGCGACGGCCAGGATTGCCCCGAGTCGCTCACCAAAGGCAAACAGTTCGCGTTCACCAGCGGCACTCCAAAACTCTTGGGCACGCGGCAGAAGTTTGCGCAGCATGGCGATAGCGGCGCGTGGCTGTCGCAAGCATTGCCTCGGCTGGCCAGTGTCGTGGATGAATTGACGATTGTCCGTTCGGTGTGGACCGAACAATTCAATCATGGTCCGGCCGAGTTGCTCTTCTACACCGGCTTCCCTCGCGCGCAAAACCGCGCGTCGATCGGTTCGTGGGTCACCTACGGACTTGGTTCCGAAAGTCGCGACCTGCCGGGTTACATCGTCTTTGTCTCCGGCAATTCGCTGCCCAGCGCCGGTAAGGCTGCCTGGGGAAGCGGCTTTCTGCCATCGGTGCATCAAGGCGTGCAATGCCGCACCGGCGGCGATCCCGTGTTGTATCTTTCCGATCCGCCCGGCATGGATCGCGCGCTCCGCCGCGCGAGTCTCGATACGCTGCGCGATCTCAACACCATCGCCGCAGAAGAGACGGGGCACCCCGAAACCGCCACGCGCATCGCGCAATATGAGTTGGCGTTTCGCATGCAGTCGGTCGTGCCCGAAACAATGGACATCGCTCAAGAATCGGCTCAGGTGCTCGCGGCGTACGGCGCGCAGCCGGGCGCGGCCAGCTTCGCCAACAATTGCCTGCTAGCGCGGCGACTTGTCGAGCGCGGCGTTCGCTTCGTGCAACTGTTCGATTGGGGCTGGGACTTCCATGGCACCAATCGAGAGCAGGAAATTGAAGCCGGTCTCATTGAACGCTGTAAATCGATGGAGCAAGCCGTCGCCGCGTTGATCCTAGACCTCAAGCAGCGCGGGCTATTGGACGAGACGTTGGTGGTATGGACTGGCGAGTTTGGACGCACTCCATTTCGCGAGGGACGCACCAAAGACGGCAAGCTGCTGGGCCGCGATCATCATCCGTACTCGAACAGCATGTTCATGGCCGGGGGCGGTTTGCGACGCGGAATCACGTATGGCGCGACCGATGAACTGGGTTGGGCGCCGGTGGAGAATCCGGTCCATCCGCACGACCTGCAAGCGACGATGCTCCATCTGCTCGGACTCGATCACACCCGGCTAACCTATCGCTTTCAGGGTCGCGACTACCGCTTGACCGACGTTCGTGGCGAGGTAATTCACGACCTCATCGCTTAAGCTGCGGGTAATGATTTGTGCGACAACTGCGACAAGATCGTCAGTGCGGAAATAGAAAAGGCCGAATTCTCTGCGAATTTGCGCCGGATGCTGTTTCCCCCGGCGCTGCGGACGTCTTAAAATCTCGGTGCGATGGCATTCCGTAACCGTGGATTTTCGTTGATCGAATTGCTGGTGGTGCTTGCTATCATCGGCGTTTTGATCGCATTGCTGTTGCCAGCGGTTCAGGCGGCGCGCGAATCGGCCCGATTAACAGAGTGTCGCAACCATCTCAGGCAGTTGGCGCTCGGAATGCTTAACCATCACCAGCGACAAGGGCATTTTCCCACCGGCGGGTGGGGAATGGCGTGGCCGGGCATGCCCGAGCGAGGGTTTGACCAGCGCCAACCCGGCGGCTGGGTCTACAACCTGCTACCCGATATCGAAGCGCAAGACCTGCACGACCTGGGGCGTGGCGCGAATGCCGGCGAGCAATGCCAGCTTAGCGCCAAGCGATTGGCCACGCCGCACGGTCTGTTGAACTGCCCCTCGCGACGCTCCGCAGAAACGTGGCCCACCACCGAAAGACGCGCCCACTTGCGCCAACCCCGTGGAACCGACCCGGTGTTCGAAGTCGCCCGAGCCGACTATGCGGGCAATGGCGGCGACGTGTATCCGTCGGCGATTGATGGCCCGCTGACGCTTGAGGAGGGAGACAGCGCTTTCCACTGGCCCAACACGCGCGCCATCACGGGGTTGTTTTGCGTGCGCAGCCAATACAGCCTGAACCACGTCGCCGATGGCGCGTCGACGACTTACCTGCTCGGCGAGAAGTACTTGCCGCCAGACGAGTACTTCACCGGCGCCGATCCCGGCGACGACGAAAGCATGTACAACGGGTTTTGCGTCGACACGAATCGCTTTGGATTCGAACCTCCGCTGCAAGACACGTTGGCGTTGCGAAAACCTCAGGCGTTCGGCAGCGCGCATCCGGCCACGTGCAACTTCGCCTTGTGCGACGGCTCGGTTCAGGCCGTCGACTATCAAATTGACGCTGACATTCATCGCGCCTTCTGCAACCGCACCGATTCGGACCCGCTGGAACCTTAGTTTCCGCTGCGCCCTTCCGCTAGCCTAATGAGCAATCATGCCGACACCGTCGCCCGCCGCCGAATTCATTGAACACGACGAGTTCCGCGAACTCCTGGAGCAAGTCCGCGCCGGTTCGCAGGAAGCGGGCTGGACCATTGTCGAGCTTTACGGGCATCACATTTTGCGCGTCGTGCGCCGCACAATGACCCGCGAAATGCGCGTGGCGTTCGATTCTGGCGATTTCGTGCAAGCCGTTTGGGCGTCGTTCTTCGAGGCGGCCCCGCGTCTGGAAAGTTTTCAATCGCCGGAGAACTTCATTTCGTTCCTCACCACCATCGCCAAACGGCGCGTGATCGACGCCTTCCGCCGCCGACATGTGTACCAAAAACAAGCGGCGAAAAATGAGGTGCGCATCGATTCGGCGGAAGACCTGGTCATCGCCCGCGCCGTGCGGCGTCAGCCCACGCCCAGCGACTTCGCTATTGCCCGCGAGCGATGGACGCAATTGCTGTCGAGCCATCCGCCGCAATATCAAGCCATGTTGCAGATGAAATATCAGGGCGCCTCCTACGAGGAAATTGGCGAGCAACTCGGAGTGAGTTCGCGCACGGTGCGCCGCGCAATCGATAAAATGTTATGGCTGCAGCCGATCGGCAGCGCCGATTGAATTTCGCCTGTCTTTGTTTGATCACACCGTTTCAAGTACCCACTGTCGCGCCATGGCCATCGTCGCTTCTGACACGCAGGCCGAGTTCGATACTCAGGTGTCGAGATCGCTGCGCCGGAAATCGGAGGCGCTCGATCGGGCCTATGACGAATACTGCGACCTGATCGACGCCGGCAATCGCGTCGATCCGGCGGAGTTTTGTGCGCGGTTTCCCAGTGTCCGCGCGTCGCTGCGGCGATTACTGCAAGTTCACTCGTACCTGCATAGCGCCGCGCATGACACAGCGGCGGAAATCTGGCATGGCGTTGCGCCCGGTCAAGAGTTTCACGGGTTTGAGTTGCTGGAGGAATTGGGGCGAGGGCGCTTCGGACGCGTGTTTCTCGCCCGCGAAAATCGACTGGGCGACCGGCAAGTGGTGGTCAAGCTGACCACCGGGGCGGAGCAGGAGGCGAAGATCCTCGGCGCCCTCGCGCATCCCAACATTGTGCCAGTGCATGCGGTGTATGCCGATGTCGAGCATGGGCTGTCGCTCATTTGCATGCCGTTTCTGGGACGGTTGACGCTCTGCGATGTGATCGACGCAGTGGCCGACCATGCATTGGGCGCCCCCGCGGAAGACAGCGCGTCGATTCAACGGTTGCTGGGGCTTCGATCGATTGGCGGTTCTTATGAATTTCACGAGCGAATTGCGCTCCTCGGCGCCGCGATGGCCGAAGGATTGGGCCATGCCCATGCGCAGGGGGTGCTGCATCTCGACCTCAAGCCCTCGAATGTGCTGTTGACGAGCGATGGCGTGCCGATGCTGCTCGATTTCAACTTGGCGCATCAGACCGACCACGTAGACCTGCCCCTTGGCGGCACATTGCCGTACATGTCGCCCGAACAACTTCAAGCATTCGCCGAGCGTGGGTCGCGCGGAGCGGCGAGCATTGGCCCAAGTTGCGACATCTTCGCGCTGGGCGTTGTGTTGTATGAACTGCTTACCGGAGACTTGCCATTCTCCTGCGAAGCCGCGACGGTCGACGCCGATGCGGTCGCCGCGCAGTTGTCGCAGCAGATTCAAGGACGAACCTCCGCATTGGAGCGGCTGCGCCGTGCCACCGATCGCGGATTGATGGAGATCGTCGCCAAGTGCTTGGAACTAGATCCCGCGGCGCGATTTGCGTCGGCCGCGGAGGTTGCGGCGGCACTCCGGCGGTATTTGGCGCCGCCGCAGCGCCTGCGCCGCCGCGTGATCGCCCACAAATGGCGCTATGGCGGTTTCGCTGCCCTGGCGGTGTGCGCTGTCACACTCGTTGCATTGTTGTTGGCTTTGCGTCCATCGTTCGCCGAACGTCAGTTCGTGCGCGGAACGGCCGCTTATCGCGCCGGCGAGTTTCGAGAGGCGATTCGCTGCTTCTCCCGGGTGCTGGACGATGATCCTCGTTCGGCGGATACGCTCTTGGCGAGAGGGCATGCGTTTCAAGGTCTGGGTGACTTCTCGCTGGCGGCGCTCGACTTTTATTCAGCGCGGCAGCTTATGACAGGTGGCTTCCCGCTCGCCTGCGAGGCCTACTGCAAAGGCAAGTTGGCGCAGCATGAGACGGCGATCGATTTCTACCAGAAGGCGATTGCGAGCGGATTTGACACAGCCGTGGTTTACAACAATCTCGGCTACGAACAGATCGCGGTGAACCAATACGACGAGGCAGAGCAATCGCTGGAACGAGCAATTCAACTCGATCCGCGACTCGCCGCGGCCTATGTGAATCGCGTACGCTTGGCGATCCGCCGATACGTGCGCGACGCCGATCCCGTGTCTCAAACTGAAATCGACGATCTGGATCGCGCGATCGCTCTGTGTCCAGACTCAGCGGAAGTCTATTGGCACGGCGCCACATTGTTGATTTACGCGGGCTGGGCGGAGGATCACCTGGACCGATCGGCGCGCTTGCTCGCCCGCGCTATTGAGCTAGGAATGCCAGCGCCACCCTTGGAATCCAACGCGCATCTCACGCCAATACTGACGCATGCGGCGGTATTGAAAGCCAGCGCGACGGCGAAGCCAAGTTCGCAAGGCTGGCGAATGGCGACTTTGATTGACCCATTCGCCGTCCATCATCTGGCCAGGCATTAGCTTCTTGAGCGAACAGCCACGTTGAGTCCGAACGATCGGCACGTTCGTTTCGATTGACACACATGCTGTCAATTCTTGGCCGCTCTGCTCGACATTGTCCTTGGTGAGCGGCGCATTGTGGTCATCGTGGATCCAGCAGCCCTCGCACCCCGATCATTGAGGGCATTCACAGAGGGACTATTCATGCGCCGGCCACGTCATTTTTCGTTTCAACAACTGGAAGAGCGATATGCGGCCACCAATGCGCCCCAGGTGGTTGGCGTGCTGCTTTCCAGCACCTCCTGGTCGAGTGGGTTCACATCGTATTTGCAATCGGCCGGCCTGGGCTCCGGTGGCTACCAGATTCCCACGGGTTCGGCCGCGCAAACCGACGAGCAGCCCTGGACCAACATCAATCAGGTCAAAATCCGCTTTGACCGCGATGTGGTGATCGACCAGTACGATCTATCGCTCACCGGGGTGAATGTGTCGCAATACAGCTTCGCCAATTTCTCCTATGACGCGGCGACTTACACCGCCACCTGGACGTTGTCGTCGGCGATCGCCAAAGACCGTTTGTTGATCGACCTGGCGGGAGATGGCTACGACCCGGTGCGCGACACCGCAGGCAATGCGCTCGACGGCGAATGGACCAACAACGTCAGCACCACCAGCGGCAATGGTGTCGCGGGCGGTGATTTTCAGTTCGCGTTCAATGTGCTGCCCGGCGATGTCAACCGTTCGGGTATGGTGCTCGGCAACGACGCGGTCGTTGTGCAGAACGCGCAGTTCCTCAACACCAACAGTCCTGGTTATTCGCCGTTACTCGATGTCAACGGTAGCGGCGTCATTCTCGGCAACGACGCTGTGCTGGTGCAGAATCGCCAGTTCAACAGCTTGCCGGCCGGTCAGCCCGCGGGCACCAACAACGACCAGCCACTGGTATTTCAACTGCAAGGCCTGCAGCTAAGCCCCACCGACTGGCGATTTACCGGCTTTGTCCAAGATGAATCACCAAGCGGATTAACCGTGACCTTTGGCGGCTTGGTACAAGGCTCGACAACCACCAATTCCAATGGCGAGTTCGCGTTCGTAACCAGTATTCCGACCGGATCGACCGGTCTCGTGACCGCCAGCACGGTCGACGCGCAGGGCCTGGCATCGAATGTCGCCCAGTGCATCGTGGATATCGGCTAGTGCGGTCGCGAGATGCTTCGCGTCCGGCAGGCCGAGGCCATCGCCAACAGCAAGGCGCCCCCCATGCCCAAGGTCACCGCGGTCGCGGGCTCTGGGACAATAGTGACGCTGCCGCCAACCAGCCCATCGATCGGAATCTCCGTGCCGTCGCGGGTCACCAACATCGTCTCGTCCGGCGTGAACGAGAATTGAAAGACGCCGCGCGTCGACAACGAATCAACCTGCAATCGCACGCGCGTTAGGTTCATTCCGCTGGAGATTGGCGCTTGATCGCCGACATCGAGAATGTCGAAGATCAGCAGCCCTTCGCCGGCCTCGAAAACCAATGGTGTCTTCCCTGAAAACACCGCATTGGGCGCCTCGATCGCGCCGGTGAGTTGTACGCCGGGCGAGGGGGCGACCTTCAAGCCGACGTTGTACGACGCCAAGTCCGGGACTTGCCCCACGACCTCAAGGCCCACATCCAAGTACAAGGGATCGGCCAGTTCGTCTGGTCCAGCCACGATATTCGGCAACGAAAGGATCACGCCGGCTTCGGCGCGACGACCTGCCCACAGCAGAGAGATTAAAATCAAACCAACAAGCGATAGCAGAATGGAGCGCATGGTAAATCCGCGGAAGTGAGGGACAAAATGACAGTGAGCTGCCCGCGAAGACAATGACCGCGCTCAGGTGGAAAACTTCCACGCTGTACTGGAGGCGGCGGACACTGATTACAAGATCAAGCTCACTAGCACGCACCGCGGAACACGAAGGCGGAGAGAGGCGCGTCAACTCACAAAGTGATGACCCCGTTGAATTGAGCCGTCTAGGGCTATTTTCAACTGGCCGCTAAGTTCGCACGGCGATGCGCCCGTGTCAACGCGCTGCTGTCAACTTGCCTGTCGCGCGTGCGGCGGGCCATTGGCGAGCGAGGGGCGCAATCCGCAACGAGTCGCTGCGATCGGTTCGTCCATCGGCTGGATATCGTCGAACGCGAAAAAGTGCTGGCGACGGTGAAAGGAAGACTCGGCCGATACCCCCCAGTGAGAATGCCGTTTTTCGATCTCCAGGTCGCGCAAATACGTCCGCAGGGCAATGCCTCGGCCGGGTTCCTTCCAGCGGATTGCGATAGAAGTGCCTTCCACCGCAGCACTTAGGATACTCGGGATGACGCTCAAGTTGAATTCATTGGCCGCATCACCGAGCGCGCACTCGCGCAGGCCGAGCAAGAAATCGCGCTCGGCTCGGGGCAGAAGCGACAACAGGGACATTTCCAGGTCAGCCCACATGGTTCGGCTGGTTTGAAACAACGGCGAAGTGTAGGCGCAAACCAATAAGTGGATCAGAGCCTCGCCATGCCCCTCGAAAAGATCGCGAAATTGGTGGTTTTTTGCCCGCAGAACGCCATCTAGCGGATCATACGAAACCTCCATGCCCATCTGCCGTAGCAGCGCAATATCGCGGAAAATCGTTCGCTGGCTAACATGAAAGGCGTCGGCTAGTTCGAACGTCGATTGTGGTTCGCGAACGAGCAACGTCGAAATCCGCAATAACCGCTCGTACTGGTGCATGGCATTCGTCCATCAACCGAGATCCCCAATGGATCGTCGAGAATGCCATGACATTTTTGACACGAAGAATTTTTCGCGCCCCCCTGACATCTGGTGTCAGGGGGGCGCGCTCGCGCGGAGGTAAGTTACAGAAAAGGCGGGGCCGGACCTTTCGAGGGCTCTCGACGCCCTTGGCAGGAGCGGTGGGAAAGCGACGGATGCCGTCAGGCACACGCCGCATTCGCCCAACGAGGCAGCCGCTCCTGTTTTTTTCTGACGGTGCCCGTCGCTGGACATTTACCTCGAAATGGAAGCGGCCGAGTGGCAAAAACCACCCGGCCGCTCAAGCAAACGATCGTGCGGAAGCAGCGATCGATGCGCGGCGCGAGCTGCAATAGCAACGCCGCTTGGGTCAAAGCGATTATCGTCGACATTAAGCCGTCGCCACTGACATGAGATGTCAGTGCCAGCAAAATTTTTCAGAGATTTCGCTCGCTAGCGCCGTTCAAAAACCGCCAACAGCGGACGGTGGTCCGAGGCCACGCTTTCGTCGAGCACCTTCGTCTCAATCACCCGCCAAGTTCCACCCGGACGGTAAAGCACAAAATCGATCTGCCTTCGCGGTTTTGAAGCGGGACTGGTGAATAAGACGTCTGCATTGGCTACGCGCCATTCCAGCCCTAGTTGCTTGAGCACGGCGCTACTGGGGGTCGCGTTGAGGTCGCCCGCCAAAATGGCTGCCCGGTCGGCTACATTTGCGACAAGTTCACAAACTGCCTGCGCCGATTTCAACCGTATTTCGTCGCTCTGATGATCAAAATGCGTGCAATAGAACAAGAGTGGCTCATCCGCCTGTGGCGTTTGAATGGCCGCTTCCAGCACACCACGTGGCTCGACGCCAGCCACACCGGGCAAGCGATGATTCGTTTGTCGCAAGATCGGCAATCGAGAAAGGATCGCGTTGCCGTAGTCGCCACCTTGCAAAGCCAGATTGCCGCCGAAGGCCACGCGTAGATTGGTCAGCCGGGCCAGCTCGGCCGGCTGATCCACACGACCAGTTCGGCCCACTTCTCGATCGACCTCTTGCAGCGCGACGAGGTCAGGATCGGCCGCGCTAATCACTTTGGCGATGCGTTCCAAATCGAGCTTGCGATCCAGGCCTTCACCGTGATGGATGTTATAGGTCAGCACGCGCAATTGCCTTGGCGTGTTCTCGGCTTGCGCCTGCGGCGCTGCAGCAAACACCACCTGCCGCTGACCGCGATCGATTCCCACCAATCCGCCCGTCTGTGGATCGACGGCGATTCCCTGCCCGGCGAATGGCGCGGGCTCGGTTGCAACCAGTTCAAGCAGTTTCTCTTTCTGCGGCACGCGCAAGCGAAACAACACCGGATCGTCGTGACCGGTGACGAGCAGTGTATCGCCATTCCAAATGCCACCAGAGACGCTGCGCTGTCCCAACCGGCGAATGACCTCCATCGGGTAGGTCCAGCGCCCGCGTTCATTCCAATCGGCGTCAAATTGAACCAAAAACGTCTCGCAGTTCTCCTTGCCGTAACGCGCGAAGTTGCACCACCAATGCCCCTCTTTACGAACAGCCCAGGTGAGGCTGCCGCCAAAGGCGCCAAAATCCTTAAAAGTCGATAGTTGCATGTTGGCCGGATCGAGTGCGACGATCTGGCTCAACTCCGGCGTTTGCGGATGATTGGAATGCGCGCAGTACAACAATCCTTGATCGAGGAACGCGCTGTTCAAATGAATCGCCGCGCCTTGGCTCAACCCGATCCGCTGACCCGTGGTGCGGTCATAGCGAGCGACATGAGTGCTGTTGACCGCGTAGACGTACTGACCATCTGCCGCAACTGCCTGATGCGCCTCGGCGGCGGCCATGCTGGCGATCGGCGTCCAGGTCCTTTGTTCAACTGCTACGGAGCATGTCGCGGCCAGCATGAACAGCGCGGCGCATCCTGTACGCAGAACAACAATCCAGGAAACTTTCATCGAGCGCTCGATTCCGGGGCCGAGAGGTTGGCGAGTTTGCGGCGCAGCGTGCGCACGTTGTCTTGCACGATCAGCGGTAGTTTGGATCGTAAGAGATTCTTGCCGTCGAACCAACCGTGCGGTTCATCGAAGACCGAGTGGCATTCGACAAACAGCGCTCCGGCCGGCTCAATCAGGCGCGTGATTTTCAGGTAGCCCCCGGCGCCCGCATACGGTTGCGGCGGTCCCAACACGTCGCGGCCCACGGCGTCGCGAACGATTGGCCGCCATTGATTGGCGAATTGCGGGTCATTGGCGAACCGCTCATCCAACTTCCAAGCCGCGATAATCGACTCCTCCGTATTTCGCCGCGCGCCAAAGCCAATGCCCGATAAACGCACGCGCTCCAAAATCGGCACGTCGATCACGCCGTACGACTCCAACAGATCCGCTTGGTTGCGGGGCGACAGATTCCGCGCCCGCAGCTCTTCGGCAGTGAGGGCTCGTATCGTCTGTCGGGTCGCGAGGTTCGAATCCGATTCGTTCATGCCGAACAAATCACGCAGCGCCGCTTCGTCGAGCAGCGCGTCGAGCGAGGCATATGCCACAAAGTAAAAATCGACTCGTTGGCCTGTCCGCTGCCCGGCGTCCTCCACTGAGTTCACGTCCAGCACGAACGGGGCCACAATCGCGTCGCGCAGGAATCGATCGAGCGGATACTTGCCTGCCACGCGCTTCACAATTGTCGATTGTTCAGTGGCGTCAATACCGTCGGCCAGCGCCGGCTCTGGCAGCCGTACCACCGTTCCCCCGTGTAGCCTCACCCCTTGGTGCGTCAACTCGGCCAACAGCGTGGGCGATGACGATGTGAGCGCCAAGTGCATCAACAAACAAGTGGAAATGAGCGACATATTTCGCGACTCAGCTTGCCCTATGGTCGCTCGCCAGAGGGCCAACCCACCGCCGCGCGCAGTGCGTCCTCCAACTCAACAACCTGATCGCTCGACTCGTATGCGGCGGCGGCAAGCCGCTTGAGTCCGCCGGACATCTTTATGTCTTTGCCAGTCGGCAGTTTTACCAGCGCGAACGATTCTTGAGTTGGTATGCCAAACAAAAACTCGTCCGCGTCCACATGCAACGCGCGATCCTCACGGCAGGCGTCGGGCAACCACTGCAGCGCGTCGCCCCGCAACTGCCACCCGCCGCGCGGCACAGGCTCCAATAGCCAAACCAGTGTGGCAACCTGACCATCGCTCGGTTCGACCAGCACCGCATGTCGTTGGATTGCCTTTCGATGCTCGCCGTCGAGCCACATAATCGCTTCCGCATCGAAGACCAGCATGGTCGGCGTACGCGCCACTTGCCGCGCCGCGTCGAGCGATACCTCGCTCTGCGAAAGTGTCGTCCGTTCCACAAAATCGAGCTTGCGTCCCGCCGCCCCCTGCGCATCGCTGGCGACGATCACGCTGCCGTCCGCGGCTTCGATGGCCAAACCAGTCGCCACGCTGCGCAGCGTGTAGGTTGTGGAGTTCTCCGCCGAATGTTTCGATACGTCCGCCAGCACGGTTAGCCGCAACAACGAAGCCAATCGTCCTGCCAAGGCGGGCACACTGGCCACGTCTCCCTCAGCCAGTCGCGGCGTGGCATACAGAATCAGATGCGACCAACCTGCGGGCGCACCGTCAACAATCTTGACGCCTGGTTTGATCCGCGCCATTGCACGGGGATGAATATCGATGCCGGTGGGCAAGGCGGCTCGCCTCTCCCCCTCGTCTGCAACCACCGCAAGGCTCAGCACGACAATGACGCCAGTAGCGAGTATGCTAATCCAACTGGCGTAGCCTTTTGACATAATAGGCGTCCTGCGACGTTTCTTTATCGCGCGGATGCTTCCAATCCGCGGGCAAGCAAGGCCGCGAACGCTCCGCGCCGCCGATATCTTACCGCAGCCGCGCCGCATTCGCACAGCGAGAACATGGTTGCATGCAACTGACGCCAATTGGTTGCTAGCGATTTGGCTCGTCCGACACAATCCGTCCGTCGCGTAAGCCGATCTCCCGATCAGCCCGCGCCGCAACTAGGTTGTCATGTGTGATCATGACCAGAGTGCGATCGGCGTCGCCGCGAAATCGGGCGAACAAATCCAGAATCTCGGCGCCGCTCTGGCTATCGAGATTGCCCGTTGGCTCATCCGCCAACAGCAGCACCGGATCGTTGGCCAGCGCGCGGGCAATTGCCACGCGCTGGCGCTCCCCCGCGCTCAGTCGTAGCGGCAGATAGTGAGCGCGATTTGCCAGTCCTACCTGCTCAAGCAGTCGCGCTGCCTTGGCTGCGCGTTCGCGCGGCCCCAGCGGACCCTCGAACATCGGCGTCTGCACGTTTTCGCTCGCCGTTAACGCCGAGATCAAATGAAACGCTTGAAAGACAAAGCCAATGCGCGTTGCGCGTACGCGATCCAGCCGTCGCATTTGGGAAACAGGCTGTCCCTCGAAGAACAGCTCTCCCGTTGTCGGTTCGTCCAGTAGCCCCAGCAAATGGAGCAAGGTCGACTTGCCGCTGCCGCTCGGTCCAGTAATGGCAACATACTCGCCCTGCGCGATGCGAAGGCTCACTTCTGCGACGGCGGTAACATTGCCATCAGGGTAGGTCTTGCCGAGACGCTCGGTGCGGATAATGGCTTCAGCGGTCATGGAGCGTTGCTCGTCAATCAGGTGGCGATTCAAAATGGCCGTAGCGCCCCGCTGTCTTAACTGGTACGTCTATCGGTCTGGCGGCGCCGTCGCGGGGAAGTGGGCTGCGCCCCATTCCACAGCCTTCCTCCGACTGTTGCAATCCGCTTAAGCGGCACGATCGACACATTCGTTGGCAGGGGCCAATGCGAGTGGCCATCGACCAAGGGTTATTAGGCGGCGCAGCGCTTTCCTTGGGACTCTGCCGCGGCTGTTACCGACACATAGAGATAGCTGCGCGGTAGATCGGTAGGCAACTGAAGGGCCCTGGCCGTCCCACGTCAGCAATTCGGAGACGGCTCTCCGGATTTTCGGCAACGCAGGGAGGCGGTCGTGCTGCGCAGCGGCTACATGATATGGAGCATCGCGCTGCTCCTGCTGGCCGCTGGCTGCCATCATCCCATTCGCGTCGTCACCGATAGCCGCGTGAACGTCTTTGGCCCGTCGCCGCAGAATCTTGGGCCGCTGATGCCGATGCCGGTGGCGGGCAGTTCCGCCACCACCACGCGGCGCATCGCGTTGATCGACGTCGATGGCCTGCTACTCAATCAAGACATGACGGGACTATACAGCGACGGCGAAAACCCGGTTGCGCTGTTTCGAGAAAAGCTGGACGCCGTTAGCAAAGACCCCTGTTACGCCGCGGTTGTGCTGCGCATCAATAGCCCTGGCGGTGGTGTGACGGCATCGGACATGCTGCGCCATGATCTGCAAGGCTTTAAGGCGCGAACTGGACTGCCGGTTGTCGCCTGCCTGCTCGATGTGGGGGCGGGTGGGGCGTACTACCTGGCCACCGCCGCCGATCACGTGATGGTGCATCCCACGTCGATCACCGGCGGCATTGGCGTCATCTTGAATCTTTACAATCTCGAAGACGCCATGGCTCAATACAATGTGGCCGGTGTGCCCGTCAAAGCGGGGGAATTCATCGATCTCGGCACACCCATCAAGGCGCAGACCGAGGATGGTCGCGCCATCCTGCAGCGCATGGCCGAAGAGTATCACGCTCGTTTCCGCGAAATGGTGCTGGCTTCCCGACCACAGTTACGTGCGGCGCCACCCATCGTGTTCGACGGCCGTGTCTTCACGGCGCAGCAGGCTCTGTCACTGAAGCTGGTCGACTCCATGGGCTATCTCGACGATGCGGTGCAGATCGCTGGGCAAATGGGTGGCGCGCCGGGCGCACAGGTGATCGTCTTACATCGGCGTCACGACCGCGCACGCACTCCCTATGACACCACTCCCAACTTTCCGGTGCAGGGCGGCATCTTGCCCCTCAGTATGCCCGGGCTGGAACGCTCACGGCTGCCAACATTCCTCTATCTCTGGCAGCCAGAACCCACCTTGGAGCGAGCGGCCGTCGGCCGTTAGGGCGGGCACGCTCCGCCCTCATCGGCATTGGCCGCGATTCACTCGGCACGTGTATAATGTCGCCAGCGGCCGTCGTGGCTCGATACAATTGTCGCTTTCGTGCCAAACTAAACACCCGCGCTGGGCATCAAATAGGAAACCCGCCCTCCGCTTCCGAATCGTACAACCTCGCCCCGCTGGCTTACCGACTTTGATTCTTGGGAAACCCGGTGAACCGTCGTAAATGAGGCGACCTGTTCGATATGTGGCGGCATTCACGCGTCGGGCGTCAGAAATGCCTGTTGCGAAGCCATGTCCTGAAACCAATGCCGCAAAGCGCGATGGCCTCTGACGCATGCGATTCTTGACCTTTGTCTACAGGAACATCGCGAGGCGCCCCATTCGATCGGCGCTCACGGTGAGCGGCATGGCCATCGCAGTGGCCGCCGTTGTGGCGCTGGTCGGCATCGCCGAAGGATTTCGTCGTTCCTTCCTCGAACTCTACCAAGGGCAAGGAATCGACATTATCGTTGTCAGATCACGCACTACCGACCGTATGACCAGTGAATTGGATCAATCGTTGGGCGAACGCATCGCCAAGATTCCGAACTTGGCCACGGTTGAACCCGTCTTGCTCGACTCGATTTCGCTGGAGGATTTAGGCGTGTATGGCGTTGTGCTGCAAGGCCTGCAAGCCGCCGCGGCTAGCTCACCCGAGCAAAATATGATCACCGGCCGCGTGTTCCAACCAGAGGAAAGCCGCGTGGTGATGTTGGGACAAATCCTGGCTCGCAACCTCGACAAGCAGGTTGGAGACACGATCGAGATTTACGAGGGCGAGAAGTTTCAGGTGGTCGGCATCTATGATCGTCACAACATCTTTGAAAACGGCGCCATCATCATTCCGCTCGCCGACCTGCAATCCTTGTTAGGGCAAACGGGCCGCGTGACCGCGTTCAATCTGACAGTGCAAAAGCCCACCAGCGCCGCAGAGATCCGTGACGCCGTGCGACAAATCGAAGCTTTAGGACTTGGCGTTAGCGCCTTGCCGACAGAAGAATATGTTGCCACCGACGCCAAAATTCGCATCGCTTCGGCAATGGCCTGGAGCACCTCGGCCATTGCGCTGATCGTGGGCGGCATCGGCATGCTCAACACCATGATCGTCTCCGTATTCGAACGGACGCACGAAATCGGCGTGCTCCGAGCGATCGGCTGGCGCACCAGTCGCATTGTGCGGATGATCCTCCTGGAATCCGGACTATTGAGCGTGGTCGGCGCCGTCATTGGTGTGGGTCTGGCCTTGTTGTTTACCTACGCCCTCAGTCGCGCCCCCGCGACTAGTGGTATGGTTGACGCGCGTTTGTCGCCAACGGTTATGCTGCAAGGCCTTGTGCTCGCGCTGTTGATCGGTATGGTCGGCGCGGTGTACCCCGCATTCCGTGCGGCCCGACTATTGCCCACCGTTGCGCTACGAGGCGAAGGCTGACATCTCAAGTACGACATCATGTATGCGAAACTCTCGAAAACAGCAGATATGACCGCTGCCGGTAAATTCCCTGCTCAGGGCGCCGGCGAGGTTGGGCGTCGCGCGGCTAGCCTGGTCGAGGTGTTTCGCGCGCGCGCTGCGCAACAACCCGATCACATCGCCTTCACTTTCCTGGTCGACGACGAGCAACCGGCGCGAGACATGACGTACGGCGAACTGGATCGCCGCGCGCTTGCGATCGCCGCGCGCTTGAGCCAGCTAGCGCCCCCCGGCGCGCGGGCCCTGCTCGCCTATGACGCCGGATTGGAATACATTGCCGCGCTCGCTGGTTGCCTTTATGCGGGCATGGTGGCGGTTCCCGTTTATCCGCCCGATCCGATGCGCGTACAGCGAACATTGCCGCGCCTCGAGCGCATCGTCGCCGACTCGCAGGCCACGCTACTGCTCGGTTCCTCAATCGACCTGGCGTGGGCCAGCGCGATGCTGGGCGCGATCCCGGGCGTCGAGTCGCTGGTCGCCACCAACGAGATCGCGGATGTCGGCAACGTCGGCTGGTCGCCGCCGGCGCTCAGTCGCGACACTCTGGCCATTTTGCAATACACATCGGGTTCGACGGGCGATCCCAAAGGCGCGATGCTGCAACATGGCAATATACTGCACAACCTGGCGCAGATCGAGGCGGTGATCGACATCGACGACGCGATCGTCGCCTCTTGGCTGCCCGCGTATCACGATATGGGATTGATCGGCGGAATCTTGCAATGCTGGTATAGCGGCCGGCGCAACATCATGCTGTCGCCGGTGTCGTTCTGTCAGCGGCCATTGCGCTGGCTGCGCGCAATTTCTGAATATCGTGTGACCACCTCCGCCTCTCCCGACTTTGGCTATGATTTGTGCGTGCGCAAGTCGACGCCGGATGAACGGCTTGGATTGGATCTGAGTTGCTGGCGCCTGGCGCTTTCTGGCGCCGAACCGGTTCGCCCGCGCTCGATCGAGCGCTTCTGCGAGGCATTCGCTCCGTTCGGCGCACGGCGCGAGATGTTTCGTCCCAGCTACGGTCTGGCTGAGGCGACGCTGATGGTCGCCTGCTCTCCGAAAGACTCCTCACTGGCTGTGCGTTCGTTCGACGCGCATCAACTCGAACGCAATCGCCTTGTGCCGGTCGCAGAGGACCACCTGGGCGCAAGGCAAATTGTCAGTTGCGGGGCCGTCGTGCCAGAACTTCAGCTTGCGATTGTCGACCCGCAGTCGCGCCGCCGGTTGCCAGCGAATGTTGTGGGCGAGGTCTGGGTCGCTGGACAGAACGTGGCTTCCGGATATTGGAACTCGCCGGCGGAGACGGCCGCCACCTTTGGCGCCCACGATGCCGATGGCGCCGGGCCATTCCTGCGGACAGGGGACGCCGGGTTTCTGCGCGACGGCGAGCTGTACATCAGCGGCCGACTCAAAGATTTGATGATCGTCGGCGGGCGCAATTATTTTCCGCAGGACGTCGAGCGCGCTGTGGAGGCTAGTCACGAGGCGTTCAAGTCGTATGGAGGGGCTGCATTCTCGATCGAAGGCGCCGCCGGCGAAGCAGTAGTCGTCGTGCAAGAAGTGGCGCGTCCGAAACGTTGCGACCTGGACGAGCTTTCCCGCATCGCGCGTTGGGCAGTACTCGAAGCGCACGACTTGGCGATCGAGTCGGTGGTGCTCGTTCAACAAGGAGCCATCCCCAAGACCACCAGCGGCAAGGTGCAACGACGCGCCTGTCGCGATCTATTCGCGCGTGGCGAGTTACCAGTGCTGCACGTCTGGCAAGCGCCCCCGCGCGGACGCAGCGAGCATTCGGCCCCTCTGGCGCCGCCGCGCAACGCTACCGAGCAGGCGTTGGTCGATGCCTGGCGCGACGTGCTGGGCATCTCGCAAGTCGGCGTCGACGATCATTTTCTCGATCTCGGCGGACATAGTCTCATGGCCGCGCGGCTGGCCAATCGGCTGGCGGTCGAGTTTGGCGTGCAAGTTCAGCTGAGTGAGTTGTTCGAGCGACCCACCGTGGCCGCAATGGCGGAGTGGATCGACGCGCGTCGAGCAGCGCAAATCGACGCCGGGCGGCAATTGCTCGACGAACTCGAGTCGATCTCGGAGGAAGAGGCTCTACAGCGCCTGGAGCAAGGCGGCGCGGCGGCGCAGACCACGGCGGACCATCCGCGCGCCGCGGCATCGCGACGGCATGAACCCAATAGCAATGGCAACGGTCATGCCGGCAATGGCTTTGGCGCTTCGCCAGACAGGCGCGAATTGGCCGCAGATCGCCCACCGGCGGCGGTCCGTCATCCGTCTCGCTGAGCGAAGGAGGCACGTTGTGACGGCCCCCACTCCCGCGGATCGGATTGAACAACTCTCGCCCGCCAAGCGTGCCCTGTTCGAACGGCTGCGCGGCGCGGCCGCGAATGTTCACGCCCTCGGCGCAGCGGTCATTCCCAAGCGTTCCCCGTTACTGCCGACTCCGCTTTCCTTCGCCCAGCAGCGGTTGTGGATTCTCGATCAACTCGAACCGCAGAACCCGTTTTACAATGTCGCCGTCGCCATGCGGCTGACCGGGCCGTTGCAGCCAGCGGCATTGGAACGGGCTATCCAGGCCGTTATCCAGCGCCACGAGGTGCTCCGCTCCACCTTTCGCGGCTTGGATGGCCGTCCCGAACAAATCGTCTCCAATCAGCTTGTCTGGTCGCTCCAGTGTGTTGATCTAGCAGCGCAATCGTCTCATGAACGGGAGTCTGCCTGGCGACGAATGGCCGAGCAGGAAGCCCTCACGCCATTCGATCTTCAACGAGGCCCGCTGATTCGTGGGAAGCTGATTGCGCTCGCGCCGGTCGAACATGTGCTGCTGTTGACGTTACATCATATTGTGTGCGACGGCTGGTCGATGAAGATTCTCCAGCGCGAAGCCGCCGAAAATTATGCGGCGTTGGTTTCGGGCAGAGCGCTCGATGTCGAACCGCTCGAGATTCAATACGCCGACTTCGCCGCCTGGCAGCAGACGGCGAGTACCACGCGGCCCCAACCGCTCGACTATTGGCTGAAGCGGTTGACAGGATTCGGCGGCGTGCTCGATTTGCCGCTCGACCATCCCCGGCCCGCCGCGCAAACATTTCGCGGCGCCGCCGTTCGTCGCAGGCTCGACGCCACACGCCTCGACGCGCTGCGTCGGGCCGCGCGTGAACAGAATACCAGTTTGTTCATGCTGCTGTTGGCGGCCTATTTCGCGCTGCTTGCGCGGTACAGCGGCGCCCGCGATCTGTGTGTCGGCACGCCAGTCGCCAATCGCAATCACGCGCAGTTAGAAGGCTTGATCGGGTTCTTCGTCAACACGCTGCCGATCCGAGTGGGATTGTCCGGCCAGCCAACACTGCGCGACTTGTTGGCGCAAGTGCGCGGTGTGACACTCGACGCTTATGCGCATCAAGAACTCTCCTTCGAGCAGTTGATCGATCACCTCAAGGTGCCGCGCGATCCTAGTCGAACGCCCGTT
This sequence comes from Pirellulales bacterium, assembly GCA_019694455.1. Classification (NCBI taxonomy): domain Bacteria; kingdom Pseudomonadati; phylum Planctomycetota; class Planctomycetia; order Pirellulales; species Pirellulales bacterium. The sequence goes on along the minus strand of JAIBBY010000013.1, from coordinate 29,835 downwards.
TTTCAAACGCTGTTCGTCTTGCAAGACAACGCGGCCGGCGGTCAGCACGTTGCCGATCTGACCGTCAGCGAGATCACCTTCGATCACGCCCCGATCTCGAATTACGACTTGACACTCAATGCGGACCAGCAAGACGATCGATTGCAGCTTTCACTGGTTTACAACCCCGATCTCTTCGAAGGCGCCACGGTCGAGCAAATGCTCGACTCGTATTTGATGCTGCTCGAATCGTTTTGCGGCGATCTCGACTGCCCGGCGCTCGAAGCGCCGCTGGTCCCTGTGGCAACGCGGCTATCGCTCGAACGCTGGAACAACACGCGTCAGTCGTTTCGCGACGAGGCGTGTTTGCATCAACTGTTCAGCGAACAGGCTCGTCGCAGTCCGCAGGCGCTTGCCGTCATTTCGGACGACGATTGCTTGACCTATGAGCAACTCGATAAGTTGAGCGATCGACTCGCCAGTCGGTTGCTGGAGCGCGGCATTGTCCTGGAGACTCCGATTGGCTTTTGCCTACCGCGCTCGCCTGAGTTGATAGTCGCTCTTTTGGGCATCTTGAAGGCCGGCGGCGCGTATGTGCCGCTTGACGCCAGTTATCCGGCCGCGCGCCTCGCGCACATGATCGGCGATTCTGGGCTCAGTCTGATTGTCACTTGCGCCGAATTTGCTTCGCGGTTGCCGCTGGGCAGTGTCACTGCCTTGTTCCTGGATGAGCTTACTGTCGCGCAGGGCGAGCCGGCGCATTCAAGTAACATCTCGCAACCGCGGCAACTCGCCTACATTCTTTACACGTCTGGTTCCACCGGAGATCCCAAGGGAGTCGCCGTCGAACACCGTGGTCTAGTCAATCACGCGCTGCAGATCGCGACGCGACTGAACATCGGGCCCGGCGATCAAGTGCTGCAGTATCTTTCTCCCAGCTTTGACGCGGCCGCCGAAGAGATCTTTCCCACCTTGCTCAGCGGTGCGACCCTGCGAATGCACGCCGCGCCAGCCGAACTGTCGGGAAAGACACTGCTCGATTGGTCGCGCGAGCAGCGAGTGAATATCTTGCACTTCACGCCACCGATCTGGCTTTCGCTGGTCGACGAACTGGAATTGTCCGGCGCGGAAGTTGGGTGGCATCTCAAGGCGGTTGTCGCGGGCGGCGACAGCATTCATCGTTCGGACGTCGCGCGCTGGCGTCGCGCAACTGGCGGCAAGATTCCCCTGATATTCGCGTATGGCGTCACCGAGGCCAGCATCACCACCACGCTGTTCGACGCTCAGGACGACGCCTGGCCCAGTTCTACCGGCCTACTGCCGATTGGCCGCCCTCTCGCCAACACACGCGTCTATGTGCTAGACGAGTTCCGCCGGCCAACACCGATCGGCGTTGCCGGTGAGATTTATATCGCGGGAGTTGGCGTGGCGCGTGGCTATTGGCGCCAAGTTGAACTGACAGCCGAACGCTTCATGGCCGATTCCATCGGCGCCGCTGGCGAGCGAATGTATCGCACCGGCGACCTGGGACGCTGGCTCCACGATGGAACGCTCGAGTTTCTCGGGCGCCGCGATCAACAAATCAAGTGGCGCGGCTATCGCATTGAGCCGGGCGAGATCGAGGCCGCATTGCGGCGCCAACTGCCAATTCGCGACGTCGTCGTGGTCGCGGCGCCCGACCCGAGCGGCGAAAAGCAGTTGATCGCCTATGTGGAAACCGACGATGGCGCCGCGCTCGAGTCGCAGTGGCGCAGTGCGCTCGCCCAGCAACTACCGCGTCATGTTCTGCCAACGACATTAGTCGCGGTCGACCATTTGGCGCGCCTGCCCAACGGCAAGATCGACCGTCAACGTTTACCGGCCACGAGCCTTCGCCAAGTGTCGAAGCGAGTCGTCGATGGCGAGCCGCACACCGGCGTCGAGCGGTCGCTCGTTCAAATCTGGAGTCAGGTGCTCGGCCTGCCAATGGTCGGCGTTCACGACAACTTCTTTGAATTGGGTGGCGATTCTATTCGCGGGATTCAAATGATCTCGCGGGCTGGCGCCCTGGGATTGCGGTTCACGCCAAAACAACTTTTTCAATTTCAGACGATAGCGGAGCTCGCCTCGCAGGCGACGCATGTCGACGCCGCGCACGCTCGCCAGGGGCCGATCACCGGTCCCATGCCGCTGACGCCCATTCAACACGAGTTCTTTTCCCTTGGTTTGATCGAACCTGGTCGATTCAATCAAGCGGTGCTGCTGATCGCGCCGCCGTACGCCACCCCGGACGTTCTCGATCGCGCCGCACAGAAGTTGCTGGCACATCACGACGCGCTGCGAGTGCGATTTGAGCAAACCGACCAAGACGAATGGCGGCCGAACGGTATTCCGATCGACGATCGGCCACTGCTGGAAATGATCAACTTGGCATCGGTTAGCGAAGATCAGATCGACGCGGCCATCGAGCAGGCCAGCGCCGATATCCACACCGGTCTCAATCTTTCAGTCGGGCCGCTGATTCGGTTCGTGCGCTTCGATCTGGGGCCAGCGCGTCCTAGTCGCCTGCTGATTGTCGCCCATCATTTGGTGATCGACGCCGTTTCATGGCGCATACTGCTCGACGACTTGCAAAACCTCTGCCGACAACTCTCCCAGGACGCAGCGCCTCAATTGCCCGCCAAGACGACCGCCCTAGCCGATTGGGCCGACGCATTGACCGCCTATGCGAACTCGGCGCCGATAAAAGACGAGTTTGATTTCTGGATTCAGCAGGTGGCGGACGCTCGAATGTCGCGCGACCTGCCGCCAGGCGGCAATCACGTCGCCAGCGAAGCCTGCGCGACTACGGCGCTCTCCCCCGACGAGACAGCACAATGGTTGTATGACTCGCACACCGCCTATCGCACTCGACCGTATGAACTCCTGATCGCGGCGCTCGCCGTCACGTTGTGCGATTACGCCAATGCGGAGTCAGTAGGCATCGATCTCGAAGGACATGGACGCGATGCCGGACTCGACAACGTCGACCTGTCTCGTACGGTCGGTTGGCTAACGGTTCTCTATCCCGTGCGACTTGAACGCCCACGCGACCGAACCGACGCCTCGTGGATCAAGTCGATCAAAGAGTCGCTGCGTGCCGTCCCGCATGGTGGTGTCGGCTACGGACTATTGCGCTGGCTAACCGACGCTCCTGCCACGCGCGCCCGATTGGCCGCGCTACCTGGCCGAGAGGTGAGCTTCAACTACCTCGGCCAGTTCGATTCGGAAGTTGCCGCCAGCGACTTTGTTATGGTAGAGCCGGATATGGCCGTCCATCGCGCGCCGCGCGAGCCTCGCGAGCATCTCTGGGAAATTGTCGCCTTTGTTCGCGGAAAGCAGTTGCACATCGTATGGCGTTATGCGAGCGACGTGCATCACGCCGCGACGATCGAAGGCTTGCTCGCACGGCTTCTGGATCGGTTGCGAAGCATGATCGCGCATGGCGCCAGTTCGCAGGAAGGGAGCGCCACTCCATCCGATTTTCCCTTGGCCGGCGCCGATCAGGACGATCTCGATCAGCTCGCGCGTCTGCTGGATGCCGCGGACAATAGCGCCCCAGCCAGCGATGCCCCATGAAGAACGTGGCCGATATCTACGCGCTCGCTCCCTTGCAGCAGTTCATGCTGGCGCACTCGCTTTCGGGCGGAAATCATGAGTTGTTGATCGAACAATTCCACTGTGCAATTCATGGTCCGCTCCAGCCAGTGCTCTTGAGAGACGCGTGCGCGCTGGCCATCGAGCGGCATCCGGCGCTGCGCACCTGCTTCGCCTGGCAAGGTCTGAAGCAACCGGTGCAGGTGGTGCGCGAGCGAGTCGCCTTGAGTTGGTCGCCGCTCGATTGGCAAGACGAGTCGCCGGATTCGCAGACTCACCGCCGAGATGAATTGTTGGCGGCTGACCGCGAGCGCGGCTTCGACCTGGCGCAAGCGCCGCTGGCGCGCTTTCACTTGGTCCAGCTTGGCGCCGAGCGCTGGTGGTTTCTATGGACCTGCCATCATCTCATCGCCGATGGCTGGAGCCTGCCACTGGTGCTTCAAGACGTCTTACAAGGTTATGAGAGTCTACGGCAAAACGAACGGCCGCGCTTGCCCGAAGTAGGCAATCTGGGTCACTACCTGACTTGGATCGCCAAACAGGACACGACTGAGGCCGATCGCTACTGGCGCATGCGACTTGAGCACTTGGGACCGGCCGCGCGCATCCCGATGGACCAGAACCGTCACGAGACCAGTTCGCTGTCGGGACATGATCTGTGCGAACAAGGCTTCTCGGCGCAAGAGACGAACGACTGGAAGCAGCTCGCCGCACGCGAGCGAGTGGGCCAAAATGCCATCGTGCAATCGGCCTGGGCGCTGCTGCTTGCGCACCACAGCGGCCTGCGCGACATCGTTTTTGGCGCTGCTGTTTCGGGGAGGTCGGCCGCCGCGCCGCGGATCGAATCGATTGTCGGGCCGCTGATGAACAATGTGCCACTACGAGTGGCCATCGATTGGAATCAACCCTGGCGCGGGCTGCTGCGGCAGTTGCAGTCGCAACAGTCGGAGATGCACCCCTTTGAGTACTATTCACTGGACCGCATTGCCCTTGCCGCCGGGCTGCCATTGGGTCGGCGGCTGTTCGACTCCTTGGTGGTGTACGAAAACCTTCCGCTCGCCGATGTCGCGCGGCTCAGCATTGGCGGCCTGGAAATCACGGAGCTGACGGGCACAACCAGCTCGAACTATGCCATCACCCTGGTGGTTCAACCCGGCGCCGAATTGAAGTTGCGATTGATGTACGACCGACAGCGCTTTACTTGCTCGGAGGCTGCGCGGCTGTTGGGGCAAATCACGGTGCTGCTGCGTCACATGCGCGGCGCCCCCGATGCTCGGCTAGCTGACCTGGCGCTGTTGGACGCCGCTGGAGAGCGGCAAATGCGCCAGCGCTTCGCGTCAACAAACACTGCGCGGGTGATCGATACCGGACGTCGTGCGGCTCCGATCGGACTGTGCGGCGAAATTTGGGAAGCCGCCTCGACGGAGTCAGCCGATGCCGAGTCGATTGCCGATCCCTGGAATCCAGCGGTTCGATTGTGTCCGACCGGCATGCGCGGGGTATTGCGCGAGGACGGCACGATCGAGCCTCGCGGCAGTATGGCCGCCGAAACCGTGATCGACGGCTATGGCGTTGAGCCGCGCGACATGACTGCCGAGCTATTGCAGCATCCGCTTGTGGCCGATGCGGCTGTCGTGTCACGAGTCGATCAACAAGGAGACGCGCAACTGGCGGCGTTCGTTGTGCCGAGCGCCGATGCGACAACGGCGATTGTTTCCGGCCGGCACGAGTTGTTGCTCGATCAATTGCGCCGGACACTGGCCGAGCATTGGTCAGAGCCATGCGTGCCGCGGATCTGGCGCGCGCTCGACGTCTTGCCGCGCGACGGCCGTGGCCAGGTGATGGAGCATCGGCTGCCGGCGGCGTATCGCCCTCGTGGCGATGCTTCGACCGCCTATGTCGCGCCAGACGATTATTTGGAGGCGCGGCTCTGCGCCATCTGGTCCGATCTGCTCGGCGTCCAACCTGTGGGCAAAGACGACGATTTTCTTGACCTCGGCGGCAACTCGGGCCTAGCGGTCGCGCTGGCCGCGCGGCTCGAAGAAGAGTTCGGCCGCCGCTTGCCCCTAGCGCTATTGTTCGAGCGACCTACTGTGTCCTTGCTGGCCAATTCGCTCCGCCGTCCTCTCATAGCTCCAGAAGACGCCGTGTTGGTGCCGATTCGTCCCACAGGCAGGCAGACGCCTTTATATTGCGTGCATCCAGCGGGCGGCGCCGTGTTCTGCTATCTCGAGCTGGCCCGTTATCTCGATGCCGACATCCCGCTCTATGGTTTGCAGGCGCTCGGAATCGACGGCCAATCGGCGCCGCACGATTCGATCGCGGCGATGGCCGAATGTTACGCTCGCGCGATTCAAGGTGTCCGACCGTCCGGGCCGTATCGCATTTGTGGCTGGTCGACCGGCGGAATCATCGCATTTGAGCTGTCGCGACAACTTGTCGAAGACGGTCACGATGTCGAGTTCACTGCGCTTTTCGACGCCGCCATCCCGCGATCGGGCGAGGAGTTTGGCGAAGATGATCTGCTCGCGCTCTTGGGCCTCTTGTTCCCAAACGAGCGGCCAGATCAGTTTCAAACTCTCAAGGAGCGCGGCCTCGAAGCGCAGCTTGCCGATTTTCAATTGCGTGCCCAACGCGCCCAGTTGTTGCTGTCGGGCGCGACCACCGCTCAGACTCGCCGCATCTACGATGTGTTTCAGACCAATATGAATGCCGTGGTCGGCTATCGCCCACAACCCCTACACCGTCGCCTCACCTTGCTGCGCGCCAGTCAACCGGCAACGCCCATGCACGCCGATCCTCTACTTGGCTGGGGACCGTGGGCCGCCGGCGGTGTCGATCTGCACCAAGTCGCCTGCGCCCATCTCGACATGTTTCGCGAGCCGGCAGTGCGCGAAGTGGCCGACATTCTCAATCAGTTGCTGGTCGCTCCGCCAATGCAGTCCGCTCCGGACATCGGTTAGACCGCTCGCTCATCGCTAGTTCGTATCGAATTCGCGCACGCGACCGCGTAGGCGCCGACGATTCCCCCCACGGTAGCGCCAGCGATCACATCTCCCACAAAGTGATAGTTCATGGCCACCAGGCTCAGGAGCATTGGCAACGAAATCGCGCAACAGATCCAGCGACTGCGCGGCATCATCAGCCACCACACCGCGGCAATGCCCAGAATCCGCGCTGCGTGTCCAGAGGGAAAACTGCCCAGGTCGTCGCCCGCCACGAAGGGATGAAAACCATAGCTGCCATTGCCAATCAGCGAGGGATTATGGTCGAACCAGGTTTCTGGCCAATAGCGGCCGCACACATCGCCAAGTGACGAGCGAAACTGATCGGCGACCAACAAGCTTACGCAAGCCGCTGCGAGTGTAAGCTCCCATCGGCTCAGTGGTCCCATGGCGCGCCGGATCATCAACAGCGCCAGCGCCAGCGGCGACCAGGCCTGTGTCACTGGTGGCGGGTAGGTCAGCCATTTGAATAGGCGGACCTGATTGATTCCGTGATCGTGGACAAAATACGCGACCGGACGATCCACCCAAACGTAACAGATCAACGCGGCGGCTATCCCCGCCGCTAGCGAGATAAACGACCGCCGCAACAATCTCCGAAAGTCGTATGAGTCGTAATCGAAAATCATCTGCGATTCCACAAGTTCAATCTGCCAGGGCAGCATCATACCGCAGTCGGCGCGATTGCATGACGCCAGCCAACCGATGAACTACAATCCAGCTCATGCATGGCACACGCCGCGAATTCCTCCGCATTGGCCTCACCGGGTTAACGACACTCACTTTGCCCGGCCTGCTGCGCTGCCGCGCGCAGGAGCCATCGAACCGCTCATCAACGGCGGTGCTTTTAGTGTGGCTGCGTGGCGGGTGCAGCCATTTGGACACCTACGATCCCAAACCGGAGGCCGAGGCCGAATTTCGCGGCCCTTTCGCCACCATTCCAACGAGCGTGCCCGGTCTGCGTTTTTCGGAGTTGTTGCCACGCCAAGCGCGCATCGCCGATCGGCTGGCCGTGCTGCGCTCGGTGGCGCACACTGGCGGCGGCCATCCGGCCGGTTCTTTGCAAATGCTCTCTGGCGATCCCGACGCGCAGGACAAACTGAAGCCGGCGCTGCCAGACTTCATGAGTGTGGCGTCGCACCTGCGCGCTGGCGCGCGTCGCGGCTTGCCCAACTACGTTGGCGTGAATCCGATCGCGCGTTACGACAGCTTCACAATCGCCGGTCCTGCCTACTTGGGTCCGCAGTACGAACCGTTCGCTGTACAGGGCGATCTGAATCGGCCCAATTTCTCAGTGCCCAACGTAGGACTAGCCAACCCACACGATTCGGCTCGATACGCTTCGCGCATTGAATTGCGCCAATCGCTCGATCGGCTGCGGCGCCTGCTGAATCACGAGGCGCCCGCCCGCGCGCTGGACGAATTCGAGTCGCAGGCCTACTCGTTGCTCGCCGGCGCCGACGCGGCCAGCGCCTTCGATCTGTCCCAGGAAGACGCCGCCACGCGCGATCGTTACGGGCGAAATCAGTGGGGGCAACAATTGCTGATGGCCCGCCGACTCGTGGAGGCGGGCGTCGACATCGTCACCACCATGCTCGATGGCTCGCTCTGCGGGCGCGTCGCCAATTGGGACGATCATGCCGTCAACCATCATGTCTTTGACGCGCTCAAGTTTCGCGCGCCCTGTTTCGATCAGGCCGTCGCCGCATTGATCGAAGACATTTATCAACGCGGCCTTGATCGGCGCGTGCTGGTGGTTGTGGCTGGAGATTTTGGTCGCACGCCGCGTATTTCGTACGCCGCCAGCAGCGGCGCCGGCGTCGCCAGCGCCCCGGCCGGAGTCTCGCAGCCAGGCCGAGATCATTGGCCGTTGGCCAATTCGATTCTCTTCGCTGGCGGCGGCATCCGCACCGGCCAGATCATCGGGGCCACCGACGCACGTGGCGAAGAGGTCGTCGAACGACGTGTGGGGCCGCATGATTTTCTCGCGACCATCTATCGGCATCTCGGCATCGACTACAAAACCGTCGCCCTCCCCGACTTCTCGGGTCGGCCACGCCCCATCGTGACCGATGGCGACGCGATCCCCGAACTGGCGCGCTCATCGTAGCCTCCCGAGCAGCGACCAGCGGACCGCGCAATTGCTTGTATCGCCGGAGGTCGGCATTGATAATGTGCCCGGCGCGTAGCATTTTTCGCAACGGCCTGGAGGTCATTGATCGATGTCTCGCCGAGCGAACCCTTTCCAGCGCGGATTAGGCACGGCAGGCCATGCGCTGCCGAGTTTCTGCGCGCTGTGGTTGAGTATCGTCTGCAGCACCGCTCCGGCGAAAGCCGAGCCGCCACCCACTGCCGCCGCGATTGACTTCGATCATCAAATCGCCCCCATCTTGGTCCGGCGCTGCCTGGGGTGCCACAACGCCAGCGAGCGGAGCGGTGGGCTGCTGCTCGAAACTCGTGGCGGCTTGATGCAAGGTGGCGATAGCGGCCCAGCGTTTGACGATTCGCAGCCCGGCGCGAGCCTGCTTTTGGCGCGGGTTGAAGCGGGAGAAATGCCGCCGCCAGTAGAAGATAAGCCGACGCCAATGCCCACCAGTGAGATCGAACTGATACGCGCTTGGGTCAAGGGGGGCGCTGTCTGGTCCGCAGCGCGCGCGCTCAGTCCCTATGAGTTCGGCACCGAAAAGCGCGCCGGTCTCGATTGGTGGTCGCTGCAACCGGTCAATAGAGTCGATCCTCCCAGCGTGTCGACGACAGATCGCGTGACCAACCCGGTCGACCGCTTTGTATTGGCGCGGCTCGAAGCCGCTGGGCTTTCGTTGGCGCCGCGCGCCGAGCGCCGGACCATCATTCGGCGACTCTACGAGGACCTGATCGGGCTGCCGCCAACTTACGAAGAGATCGAAGCGTTCGCCGCCGACGAATCGCCGGGCGCGTATGACGCGCTGGTCGATCGCCTGTTGGCCTCTCCTCATTTTGGTGAGCGCTGGGGGCGCTTTTGGCTCGACTTGGCGCGGTTCGCCGACACCTGTGGCTACGAGCGCGATCAAGAAAAGCCGCATGCTTGGCGCTATCGCGATTGGGTGATCGACGCCATCAACCGCGATCTGCCTTTCGACGATTTCGTGCGTCAACAACTCGCCGGCGACGAATTGCCAGACGCCTCGGAGCAGACCGTCATCGCCACGGGCTTTTTGCGATTGGGCGCGTGGAACGACGAGCCCAACGACCCCTTGGAATACAAATACGAACGACTCGATGACCTGATTCACACTACCACCACGGCCTTCCTCGGCCTGACGGTGCGGTGCGCCCGCTGCCACGACCACAAGTTCGATCCCATTCGCCAGACCGACTACTACCGCATAGCCGCCGTGTTTTGGGCCGGCCATGTCGAGCCGCGCGAAGCCGCGCTGCTGGGCGGACCCAACCGCGACGAATTAGGGTACGACGTATTGGGCTATACCGATCGGTCGCCCGCGCCTCCTCCGCTGCAACTGTTGCGAAAAGGTGATCCGGCGCGGCCTGAGCAGGAAGTGGCGCCTGGTTATTTATCGTGTGTGGGGGCGCTTGATCGCGCGATGTCCCCTCCGCCAGATGACGCCAAAACCTCGCACCGACGGCGGCAATTGGCCGAGTGGATTGTCGATCCTCAAAATCCACTCACCGCGCGCGTCGCAGTCAATCGACTTTGGCAGCATCATTTTGGCGCCGGACTGGTTCGCACGCCCGACAACGTAGGCTTCGCGGGTGACCGACCCACGCATCCTCAGTTGCTCGACTGGTTGGCCCACGAACTGGTGGCCGGCGGTTGGCGCATGAAGCGGATGCACAAGCTGCTGGTGATGAGCGAAACCTATCGGCAATCGTCGATTCATCCACGGCACGCGGATCTCGCGGTGCAGGATGCGGATAATCAACTTTGGTGGCACGCGCGCCGCCGGCGTCTGGACGCCGAGGCGCTGCGCGACGCATTGTTGTCAGTGGCCGGCCAACTCGATCCAGCGGTCGGCGGCCCCAGCTTTCGCCCAGACATCAGCCCCGAGGCGTTAGAGGGCCTTTCACGCAAGAACGCCGCCGGGCAGCCTTCGCCGCCGGAGCAGCAGCGCCGCCGCAGCGTCTATATGTTCAGCCAACGATCGCTGCTCGCGCCGCTGATGACGGTGTTCGACTTTTGTGACACCACGCAACCCTGCGCGCAGCGCGACGTGACCATCGTGGCGCCGCAGGCGCTGGCGCTTTTGAACAACGCCTTTGCCCACCAAATGAGCGCTGCGCTGGCCGAACGCGCGATGTCCACGGACGACAATGCCGCCATCGTGCGTCTCTGGCAACTGGCGCTCGGCCGGCGCCCAAGCGACACCGAACGCGCCGCGGCGCATGAGCACCTGTTGACTCAGACTCGCCATTACCAAACCGCGACTTCCAGCGAGCAATCCAACAACTCGCGGCGCTTGGCGCTCTTGTCGTTGAGCCATGTGCTCCTCAACTGCAATGAGTTTCTTTATGTCGATTAGCAATCGCCGGAGCGCGTGACCATGCCGCCAGCCCCCTCGACGCGATCGATGTTTCCGTGCGGACTCACGCGGCGCGAACTGCTCTGGCAGATGGGGAGCGGATTCGCCGGTTTGGCCCTGACCAGTTTGCTGGAAGGAGACGGCTTCTTTGCCCGTCAGGCCATTGCCGCCACTTCGGCGCCGGTCAATCCGCTGGCGCCCAAGCCGCCCCACTTCGCCACTCCCGCGAAGAGCGTGATCTTTTTGATGATGAACGGCGGCCCAAGCCAGGTCGATACCTTCGATCCTAAGCCCGAACTCGAGCGATATGCCGGACAGCCACTGCCGAGTGGAAAAAAGTTCATCAATTCGGGCGGCCGCGCCATCGGTTATTTGACCCCTGCGCAGCGGCCCTTCCGCCCCGGCGGCCAAAGCGGCCTGCCGATCTCCGACTACTTTCCAAATCTGCGCGAGCATGCCGATCGGCTGGCGATCGTTCGATCGTGTCATGCCGATAGTCACGCTCACGGATCGGCGCTGGTGCAAATGAACACCGGCAAGCCGCTCATCGGCAAACCCTCGCTTGGCAGTTGGTGTGTCTATGGATTAGGCAGCGAAAATCAGGATCTGCCGGCCTATGTCGTCATGCTCGACAAACGCGGCGGTCCGATCAGCGGCCAACCCAATTGGTCGAGCGGATACATGCCCGCCACCTTTCAAGGCACGCTCTTCCGGCCCGTGGGCAACCCGATTCTCGACCTTGCCGGTCCACCCTATCTCGATCGAACGGCGCAGCGCGAGCAACTCGATCTGTTGGCGCAACTCAATGCCGAGCATTTGGCCGCGCGGCCCGACGGCGAGGAACTGGTCGCCCGCGCCCATAGCTACGAACTCGCGTATCGCATGCAAACAGCGACGCCGGAAGCAGTCGATCTGAAGCAGGAGACGCAAGCCACGCTCGACATGTATGGCGTCGGCCGGAAGCCGACCGACGAGTTTGGCCGCAACTGCCTGATTGCCCGACGATTGGTCGAACGTGGAGTGCGATTCGTGCAACTCTACTCCGGCGGCGGGCATCTGGAAGACACCTGGGACGCGCATGAAAGCGTGGAAAAGAACCACGGTCAGCATGCGGCCGAGGTCGATCAGCCGATCGCGGGGTTGCTGACCGACCTGATGCAGCGGGGCCTATTGGATTCGACCCTCATCGTGTGGGGCGGCGAATTTGGTCGCATGCCATTTGCCGAAGGGGTTGGCAAACCGGGCAGAAACCATAATCCTTATGGCTTCAGCATGTGGCTGGCAGGCGCCGGCGTGCGGGGCGGAGTCGCCTACGGGGCCACGGACGATTTTGGTTTTGAGGCGGTGGTCGACAAGGTGCATGTCCACGATTTGCACGCCACCATTCTGCACCTGATGGGGATCGACCATACACGACTCACCTATTTTCATCAGGGCCGTGACGAGCGATTGACCGACGTGTACGGCAACATTGTTCGCGGTATCCTGGCCTAGCCGAAGCAAACAACAAACTTGGAAGGAGCGACGGATGACTTCTCAATTGATTCTCTTGACGGTGGTTGGATTGGCGCTGGGGGCCTCGGCCGCCCGCGCCGCCGACGAGAACGCGCTGCCCCGCTGCTTTATGGACATCACCGCCGATGGCCAGGAGCTAGGCCGGATCGTCATCGAATTGCGTAGCGACGTCGTGCCCAAGACCGCCGAGAATTTTCGCGCCTTATGCACCGACGAGAAAGGCTTTGGCTACAAGGGAAGCGCGTTCCACCGCGTCATTCCCGAGTTCATGTGCCAAGGGGGCGATTTCACCCGCGGCAACGGTACGGGCGGCAAGTCGATCTACGGCGAAAAGTTCGCCGACGAAAACTTCAAGCTCAAGCACACCGGTCCTGGCGTGCTTAGCATGGCCAACGCCGGACCCAATACGAACGGTTCGCAGTTTTTCCTCTGCACCATCAAGACCGACTGGCTCGACGGCAAGCATGTCGTCTTCGGTCAGGTGGTCGAGGGCATGGATGTGGTGAAGAAGATCGAAGGCCTCGGTTCTCGCTCGGGCGCGACCCAAGCCAAGATCGTGATCGCCGATTGCGGTCAACTCTAATTCGTTGCTCACAGCGCCGGAGCGCGATCGGCCGATCGCGCTCCGGCTAGCTGCGCGCTAGTCGCGGCAATATCCGCTAGGCCAACAATCGTGCGGCCTCGGAGACTCCCGGCGCGGGGTAGCCGTATTGACTGGCGCTCACGCGGGCCAAGCCGACCAATTGTCCCCAGCGTAGCGCCGGACGGATGTTGGCGAATTCCTCCATCGCGGTTTGATAGTACTTCTCCGCGTGCAGCGCGCCGTCTTCGCTAATCGCAAATTGGCGCAACAGGTCGCACAGCGCTGGCGCGGCCAATCCCGCGTCGCCATAGCGCTGCGCCAGCGCCGCCGCGCGACGTTGATCCTTGTTCTGGATCGCCGCACCAATTTCCGCCAACAACTTCTCCGGCGCCACGTCGCGAATCGATTCCAAATCGGCCGCCGCCGGGTACAGATCGCTCGGCGTCCGCTTTTGACCGCCGGTGTGAAACGCGCCCACGATCAGGCTGGTCACGGCTGTATGCGGGTTGCCGGCGAGCGCGATGTTGCGCCAGGCGTTTGCCGCATCCGAGGCGTGCACCCCCACCGAATCGCCATGCACGCTGCCGGCTGGCTTGTTCGCGCTGGCGTACTGTTCTGGTCGGCCCGGATCGGTGAGCAGCAGCCGATTGGCGGCCAAAGACAACGCCTCGGCGATGTCGGGCGGAGCAAAGCCTTCTGCCAGCGCCGCCGCCACCGCTTCCGCCGCCTCTTCGCGGCTGCCGTGGTGAATCGCCCCCGCCAACTGGTCCACCCAGTCGTCGCCGGCCCTCCGCGCGCCTGGCGCGGCGTCGTGCAACTTGTACTGGTCGAGCAGCTTTGGCAGCACCTGACGCACTGCCGGCTCTGGACCTCCCTTGGCCATTCGCTCTTGCTCAAAATCGACGCAATACCGCACCGACTGACGAAGCAGGGTATGCGAATGCTCGGCCCCCGCTAGCGGCAATAGCGACCAAGATCGCCACACCAACACCACGCGATGCACGTTCACATCGTCCTGAATGGTGGGCTGCAAATCGTTGAACGCTTCTTCGCGATCGTCGGCGACCATTCGCGCCAACAGCGCCTCGGCCGCCGGCAAGTCGGCCTGCCGCACCAAAGTTCGCAGTTCGTCGGCGCTGCCGGTGTGCGCCGCCGACGCTTCGACCGGGTGCATCGCGTCGTCGTCTTCTTTTTGATCTTGAATCTGCTTGATGTTGCGATATAGCACCTTCATAATCGGCAGCAATTGCCTGCCGCGCGGTTCATTGCCGGCCATCGCAAAGGCGGGCGCCAGCGCCATCAGCGCGTGATAGCCAATGTAGTCGTGCCCCCCCAGGGCGCGCGCGTTGGCCAACGCCGCCGCGGCGACAAGTTGCTTGGCCGTGGCGCCCCCCTGGGCCGCCGCCACCACACGCGGCAGAAACTGGTCGATCGGCGTGTCGGCCATCAGGCCTACCAGTGAATCCAGCTCGCCGAATTGCAGTCGTGACACGGATTCGGCGGCTAGGCAACGGCCAAAGCCAAGATCAGTCGCAAGTCCAGTGCCCAAACTGGCAATCAGCGCCCCGTGTCCCACATCGGCCAGAAACCGGCGGCGTGTCGTGCTTTGCATGGCGGGGCTCCTTGCGTGAGGAAACGCTTTCGAGAGTGAGCGGCAGCCAACGTACGGGCCACTGACTCGCGCGCGATGAGCGACGCCAAAACGAATTGCGACAGATTCCAGCGGCGCGCGGCCAGCGGAACGCCGTTTATTGAATCACCGCCAACGCCAACCGGCAAACATTTTTCGCATACCGGCCGGCGACTGGTGCGCTTTTGTACGAGGCGCCATTCGGGTCCCGCCCGCCCTGCATGGATCAAATGCCTCGCTCGTAGATGCGGAATCGCTTGTAACGCCGCGCTCCCACGCTTTCCACGGTGCGATTGATCATCTCGTTGTCCTCCAGGGTCCAACCGAGCTCCGCGCCCTGGTAACCCAACTGATGCTTGCCGTATTGAAAGATGCGCAAGATCATCAGCTCCGCAATGCCGCGCTTGCGGAACGCGGGCAGCACTCCCAACACCGCCATCCGCGCGGTTTGAATGCGTTTCATGCCACGCAGCAGGCGGAACAGGCCAATCGGCAGTCCCCAAGTCGTCAGTTTGCCGCCCATCGGCCGGATCGCCTCGTTCACGTCAGGCAGCGTCACGCAGAATCCCACGGGCTGACCTGCCACTTCGGCCAGTAGCAGCAACTCGGGCACAGCCGTTTTTTTGAGTTGATGCGCCAGATGATGGAACTCGTCGGGCGTCATCTGCACAAAGCCCCACGACTTCTCCCAGGCCTGGTTATACACCTGCATGCAGAGGTCGATCTCCGCCTCAAAGTCGTCGACCCGCACCGGGCGGATCGTCACGCCTCCGCGCTTGGCGATGCGTTCGGCGCGGCGCACCCATTCTTCGAGCTTGGGCGCTTCACCGTCAAACCACCAGGCATAAGTATCCTTGGCCTTTTCCAGCCCCCATGCTTCCAGGCGTTCGGTGTAGTACGCCGGATTGTGGTTCATCATCACGCGCTGCGGCGTGTCAAAACCTTCCACCAACAGACCGGCGGGATAGTTAGTTGAATAGTCGATCGGCCCCATGATGGATGTCCGGCCGCGCGCTCGCAGCCAGCGCGCCGCGGCGTCGAGCAACGCGCGGGCCACCTCGGGGTCGTCGATCGTTTCGAACATGCCAAAGCAGCCAACGTTGGCGGCATGTTCGGCGTTGTAGTGAGGGTCGTCGCTGACATTGATGCGCCCCACCACTTGCCCCTGCCGGCGCGCCAAGAACTGCACCGCGGCGCCATGCTTGTAGAACGGGTGCTTAGCCGGGTCGATCGACGCATGCGCCTCCAATTTGAGCTGCGGACACCAGTTGGAATCGCCTTGATAGATCGTATACGGGAAGTCGACAAATTCCTGGCGCTCGCGCCGCGTGCGAACTTGTTCAATGGTCACATTCGATCGGTTCATCTTGACGGTGACATCTCGCGGAACCGAAGTGGCCATGCGTTGGGGCGATTGAGTGAGGGTAGTCACGGCATTAACCCTTGCGATAAGTGATCTTTGCAGACGAATTAGCACGACGCTAGTTCCAGCGCAGACTGCGCTCCGGTTGTTACGCCTCCTCTCCTGGCCGATCGCCGGATGAAGACGTTTGTGCGGATTTCACCGGTCTATTTTGCGGGTGTAACGCCGATCGGCCGTCTGCGCTTGGCTTGATAGAAGCGGAACCGCGGTCAGCGGATTCCAAAGCGAACTTCGACCTTCAGAACCGGCCGGGAGCCTGCCATGACCACCACGCTGCAAATCGCCCACGCTCAACAACCTTCGCCAGAAACCAACGAAGAATACTCGCTTGTCGAGGTGCTCCGCGCCCGAGAAAACGGCGTCGATTTTCGCACCGCCGCCGCCATGTTCGCCAGCGCCGTCGAGCACTTCGAGGCGAAAGGGCACAACCTATATCGCCGGATGCTGCTCGAACCGAACGACGCCGAGGCGCTGGTCGACTATCCGCGCGAGTCGTTCGAACGCCGTATGATCATGCTTGCCAGCAATAATTATCTCGGACTTGCCAATCACCCGCGGGTGATCGAGGCCGCCTGCGAGGCCGCTCACCTGTACGGCGCCGGCGCCGGCAGCTCGCCGCTGTTGGTCGGCACCTTCCCCACCACCCGCCGCCTGGAAACCAAGCTGGCGAGCTTCAAGGGCGCCGAAGAAGCGTGCGTCTTCGCCACCGGGTACTCGGCCAACGTCGGCGTCATCTCCGCCGTTTGCGGCAAGAACGATGTGGTCATTCTCGATCGCCTCTCGCATGCCAGCATGGTCGACGGCGCCAATCTCTCGGGAGCGCAAATCAAAGTCTTTCGGCACAACGATGTGGATCATCTCGATCGCGTCTTGCGCCGAAACCGCGACGCCAAGACGCGTCTGGTCGCCGTCGAGGGCATCTACAGCATGGATGGCGACGCCGCGCCGCTCGACGAAATCCTCAAGGTCGTTCGCCGGCACGATGCGTTGCTCTTGGTCGACGAAGCGCACTCCACCGGCGTGCTCGGCGAGGGCGGCCGTGGCGCCACTGCGCATTTTGGCGTGGAGGGACAGATCGATCTCCATGTCGGCACCCTCAGCAAGGCCCTCGGCGCTTGCGGCGGGTTTGTCGCCGGCAACTACGACCTGGTGAACTACATCCGCTACTTCGCTCGCTCGGGCATGTTCTCCACGGCCCCTTCGCCCATGGTCACCGCCGCCGCCGCCGCGCTAGATGTGATTCAATCCGAACCGTGGCGCGTCGATCAACTGTGGGACAACTGCCGGTTCATGCACAGCGAGTTGAAGCGGCTGGGCTTCACGATCAGCGGGGCGCCTAGCCCGATCATTCCGGTGATCGTCGGCTCGATGCCGATCTTGCGGCAGATGACGCTTGAACTGCATCAGGCGAACATCTGCGTCAATTCGGTCCCCTTTCCAGCGGTGCCGCACGGCAGCGAGCGCTTGCGAATCAGCCTCACGGCCAATCACACCCGCGAGCAACTGGTCGAGGCGCTGCGATGTCTGGAGCGAGCGGCCTACAACGCCGGCTTGTTCCAATCCAAGGCGGTTGCCTGACACGAGTTTCCCCATCGCTCCGATCGATCGCGCGGCCGCGCCGAAACCGGACCGCAGCCGCGCGACGTCGATCGTTCCGCGCGATGAATTGAAGAAGATGGCTGATTCGCTGTAACGAATCGTTGCAAATTGCGCGAGAGAAAGTGGGCAACAGGAGATACACTCATGGCCGCGCTCACTGGATCGTTTCGACTCGCCGATGTCGCTTCATCGGCCCTCGCGCCCCGCAAATCGGCTGCTACCCGCAGTTCTGTGTCCCCTGCCCAAAGTGCTGCCGCACTCGTCCGGGCTGCTGCCTCCGCCGCGCCACCGATCGAATCGAATCTGTGGTCACAGCTTGCGACCGCCACGGCTCACTTGGCTCAGGCCCTCCAGCGTCCAGCCGATCACGCTCGTAGCGCCGCGGAATCGGTGGCCGAGGAGCGGCTGAACACCTGGACGCACGGCCTGGGGTTGGCGCTGAGTGTGATCGGCGTTGCTTACCTCGCCACCTGGTCGCTGATGATGGGGGGCGCCGCGCGCGTGACTGCGTGCGGATTTTATGGCGCCACGCTGTTGCTCATGTACGCTGCATCCACTTTGTACCACAAGGCGCAATGCCCACGACGGAAGCTGCGACTGCAGCTTTGCGATCATGCGGCGATCTACCTGTTCATCGCCGGCACGTACACGCCTTTTCTCGTCATCCTGATGCGCAATCCCATGGGTTATGGGTTGCTCGCGGCTGTCTGGTCGCTCGCCGCCGTTGGCGTCTATAACAAGGTGCGCCACGCCAACTGCCTGGAACAGACCTCGCCCCTGCCGTGCCTCTGCTTGGGCTGGCTTGTGATTATCGCCTTCAAGCCCCTGCTCGCAGTGTTGCCACTTGGCGGATTGCTGCTGTTGTTCGCGGGCGGCGTCAGCTATTCCGCTGGCGTGGTCTTCTTTTGCCGCGACGACAAGCCTGGCTTCCACGCCATTTGGCATCTGTTCGTGATGGGGGGCTCCGCGCTGCACTTTGGCGCCATCGCCATCTATGTGGCGGCCTGAGCGTCGTTGTCCATCGTGCGCCTCCTTAGCGCGGTCTTAGCGCGCCGACGGCCATTCTTAGCAGCAATTTGGCGCGCATGTCGCCAGAATTGGGCGAAAGAGAAATCTATGTGATTTCTCCAGATCGAGTGGGAGACTCGCGTCATGGATTTGCTGTATCTAGGCGTCACGCTGGTGTTCTTCGCCGCCACCGCCGCGCTCCTTTGGCTTTGTGGGGCGGTAGGAGAACAACGATGAGCGCCATTTATGTTTTCGGGGCAGTTGTCAGCCTGCTGCTGCTTGTTTACCTGATCATTGCGTTGCTCAAGCCGGAGTGGTTTTCATGACTGCGGTCGCGATCGGACAGTTGCTGTTGTTTGTCATCGTGCTAACCCTGATCGTCAAACCGCTTGGTAGCTACATGGCTCGTGTCTATCAAGGAGAGCCCTGCGGACTCGATCGCGGAATCGGTTGGATCGAACGCGGCTGCTATCGGCTCGCCGGTGTTGACCCCAATGAAGAGATGGGTTGGAAAAAGTACGCCGCCGCGATGCTGGTGTTTAACCTGCTGGGGCTCTTGGCGGTATATGGCCTGCAGCGAGCCCAGCATCGATTGCCGCTGAATCCCGAGGCCATCGCTGCAGTGTCGCCCGATCTGGCGTTCAACACGGCCGTTAGCTACGCCACCAACACCAACTGGCAGGCATACAGTGGCGAGTCGACCCTCAGCTATCTCAGCCAAATGTTGGGACTCACGGTGCAAAACTTTGTTTCCGCCGCGACGGGCATGGCGATGTTGGTGGCGCTCATTCGCGGCATCACTCACCGCTCGGCGACAACCCTGGGCAGTTTCTGGGTCGATCTCACACGCAGCACCCTATATATACTCATGCCGCTCTCGATCGCGCTGGCGCTCGCGCAGGTGTCTCAAGGGGTTGTGCAGACGCTCCGGCCGTATGAAACGGTGACTCTCGTCGAGCCAACGACTGACGCTAATGGACAGGTCGTCACGACACAGCGATTGGCGCTCGGGCCGGCCGCATCGCAAATCGCCATCAAGCAGCTCGGCACCAATGGAGGTGGTTTCTTCGGCGTCAATTCGGCTCATCCGTTTGAGAACTCCACTCCGCTTTGCAACTTTCTGGAGTGTCTTGCAATTCTGATTCTGCCCGCAGCCCTGTGTTACACCTTCGGGCTGATGGTCGGCGATGCGCGCCAAGGTTGGGCGATCTACACCGCGATGCTGTTGATTTTTGTGGGCCTGCTTGGCGTGTGCTATTGGGCCGAACAGACAGGTAACCCCCTGTTCGGCGAGCTTGGCGTCGATGAACGAGCCAGCGCGGGGCAAGGAGGCGGAAACATGGAAGGCAAGGAGGTCCGGTTCGGAGTTGCGGCGTCCGCGCTCTGGGCAACCGTCACCACTGCCGCGTCCAATGGAGCAGTGAACTCCATGCACGATTCGTATACGCCGCTTGGCGGACTCGTCCCGATGTGGCTGATGCAGTTGGGCGAGGTCGTCTTTGGTGGTGCTGGCAGCGGCCTCTATGGCATGTTGATGTTCGCCATCATCGCCGTCTTCATCGCGGGTCTCATGGTGGGTCGGACTCCTGAATACCTCGGTAAGAAGATCGAGGCCTATGAGATGAAGATGGCCTCGCTGGTGATACTTTTTCCCCCATTGGTTGTATTGGGATTCACAGCGCTCGCCATTGTCACAACGGCCGGCACGGCAACCATCTCCAATCCCGGCGCTCACGGCCTGAGCCAGGTGCTTTACGCCTTTTCTTCCGCCGGCAACAACAACGGCAGCGCGTTCGCTGGACTCGGCGCGAACAACGTCTTTTACAATCTCACTACCGGAATCGCGATGCTCGTCTCTCGGTACTGGCTGGCCGTGCCCGTGTTGGCCATTGCCGGTTCACTGGCGCAGAAAAAGTACACTCCACCCGGCGCTGGCACGCTACCCACGCACACGCCGCTGTTTGTGGTCATGCTGATCGGCGTGGTGATCGTAGTTGGCGCCCTCACGTTCATCCCCGCGCTGGCGCTCGGACCGATTGTTGAGCATCTGCTGATGCTCGGCTACTGATTGATTCATTGCTTGTTGAACAACTTGTAAAGAGAACAAAAATAGAATGACCACGCAGGCCAAAGCTCGACCGCTCTGGGATCCCCCGATCGTTCAGCGCGCGATGATGGATTCGCTGAAAAAGCTCGATCCGCGACGCCAAGTTCGCAATCCCGTGATGTTCACCGTGTACGTCGGTAGCGCCATCACGACGGTGCTGCTGGCGCAAGCGCTGGCTGGACAGGGCGAGGCGAGCGCCGGCTTTATCGGCGCCATCGCCGCCTGGCTGTGGTTCACCGTGCTGTTCGCCAACTTTGCCGAGGCAATGGCTGAAGGCCGTGGCAAGGCCCAGGCCGACACCATGCGGCAATCTCGCCGCGACACGTTTGCGAAGCGTTTGGTCGAGCCAAGGCGCGACGCCACAGCGTTGCAAGTCGCTTCCAGCGCTTTGCGCACCGGCGACATTGTGCTGGTCGAAGCCGGCGACTACATCCCGGGCGATGGCGAGGTGATCGAGGGTGTGGCCTCGGTGGACGAAAGCGCCATCACTGGCGAAAGCGCGCCAGTGATCCGCGAGAGCGGCGGCGATCGCAGCAGCGTCACGGGCGGTACACGTGTCCTTTCGGATTGGATCATCGTCCGCATCACCGCCAATCCGGGCGAAACCTTTCTCGACCGCATGATCGGCTTGGTCGAAGGCGCCAAGCGCCAAAAGACGCCCAACGAAATCGCGCTGGATATTCTGCTCGCGGCAATGACCATCATCTTCCTGCTGGCTTGCGTCACCTTACTGCCGCTCTCGATATATAGCGCGAAAGCCGCGGGCCAAGGGCAACCAGTTACGGTCACAGTCTTGATTGCGTTGCTTGTGTGCTTGATACCCACCACCATTGGTGGATTGCTGTCCGCGATCGGCATCGCTGGCATGGATCGCATGATCCAGGCTAATGTCATCGCCATGTCGGGCCGCGCGGTCGAGGCCGCCGGCGACGTCGATGTGTTGCTGCTGGATAAGACCGGCACCATCACCCTTGGCAACCGGCAAGCGGTCGAGTTCTTGCCTGCGGATCAAGTGGGTGTGCAGCAGTTAGCCGATGCCGCACAACTGGCATCGCTCGCCGACGAAACGCCGGAAGGGCGGAGCATCGTTGTGCTGGCCAAGGAAAAGCACGGCTTGCGCGGCCGGGAACTACACGATCACGCGGCGCACTTCATCCCTTTTTCGGCACAGACACGGATCAGCGGCGTCGATATTGATGGTCGCCAAATTCGCAAAGGGGCAGCCAGCGCCATCGAAACGTTCGTCGCGGCGTCTGGCGGCCAGATCAATTCCAACGTGATGCTCGATGTGCAGCGCGTCTCCAAGGCGGGAGGCACGCCACTCGTAGTTGCCGATGGGGCGAAGGCCCTTGGCGTCGTCCATCTCAAAGACATTGTCAAAGGTGGGATCAAAGAGCGATTCGCCGAGTTGCGGCAGATGGGCATCAAAACCATCATGATCACCGGCGACAACCCGCTCACTGCCGCGGCGATCGCCGCTGAGGCCGGAGTCGATGACTTTCTAGCGCAGGCCACGCCAGAGGCCAAGCTCAAGCTCATTCGAGAGTATCAAGCCGGCGGGCGACTAGTCGCCATGACTGGCGACGGTACGAACGATTCTCCAGCGCTGGCTCAGGCCGATGTGGCCGTCGCCATGAACAGCGGCACCCAAGCCGCCAAAGAGGCCGGCAACATGGTCGATCTCGATAGCAACCCCACCAAGCTCATTGAAATCGTCGGCATTGGCAAACAACTGCTCATGACTCGCGGCGCGCTGACGACTTTCAGCATCGCCAACGACGTGGCCAAATACTTTGCCATTATCCCAGCGACGTTCGCCGCCACCTATCCCGCGCTCAATGCGTTGAACGTCATGAATCTGGCGCCAGGCACCGCAATCCTGGCGGCGGTCATCTTCAACGCGCTAATCATAGTCTGCTTGATTCCTCTGGCGCTGCGCGGTGTTGGCTACCGTGCCTTGCCCGCGGCAGAACTGCTGCGTCGAAACCTGCTCGTCTATGGGCTGGGGGGGCTCATCGTCCCGTTCTTCGGAATCAAGCTCATTGACCTTGTTCTGGGCGCGCTGGGGGCGGCCTGATCGGTCATGTGTCCATCCCGCCCAACGACTATTTATTCGACTTGAGGAGACAGTCCGTCATGTTGAAGATTGTCCGCTCCGCATTACTTCTACTCGCGCTATTGTCTTTACTCACTGGACTAGCCTATCCGTTGCTAGTCACCGGCATCGCGGCGCAGGTGTTTCCGCACCAGGCCAACGGCAGTCTGGTGACGCGCAATGACAACGTCGTAGGGTCGGAGTTGATTGGACAATCGTTCACCGCGCAGGGTTATTTTTGGGGACGGCCGTCGGCCACTGCGCCCATGGCTTACAATGGCGCGGCCGGTGCTGGCACAAACGCCGGCCCCACGAATCCCGCCTTGCGGCAGTCAGTTGTCGATCGCTTGGCAGCGATCAAGAAGTCCCATCCAGATCAAGCCGGCGTCGTGCCAATCGACATGGTCACCTCGTCGGCTAGCGGACTCGATCCCCATATCACGCCCGCCGCGGCGCTATATCAAGCTGCGCGAGTTGCCCACGCCCGCGGACTACCCGAGCAGTCAGTCCGCGACTTGATTTCGCAGCACACGCAGACTCGTACTTTCGGTGTGTTGGGAGAGCGCCGCGTGAATGTGCTCTTGCTGAATCTCGCTCTCGATGGGCAAGCGAAATAGTAGAATAATCGATATGTCCAGCGATGGCCGTCCCAATCCCGATCAACTGCTTGCTCGCGTTGAAGCCGAAGAGGCAAAGAATCGGCGCGGAAAGCTGAAGATTTTTTTTGGCGCGGCGCCTGGCGTGGGTAAGACGTTCGCCATGTTGGAGGCAGGCCGCAAGGCGGCCAAAGAAGGCGTTGATGTCGTTGTGGGCTATCTAGAGCCCCACGCTCGCCCCGAGACTCAAGCTCTCGCACTGGGCTTGGATGCCCTCCCTCGCAAGGAAGTTCCTTATCGTGGCCAGACGTTGTTGGAGCTCGATCTCGCGACAGCGCTCGCTCGCCGGCCGGCGCTGCTGCTGGTAGACGAGCTGGCGCACACGAACGCGCCAGGGCTATTGCACGCCAAACGCTACCAGGATGTATTAGACCTGTTGGAAGCGGGCATCGACGTCTATTCCACCGTTAACGTCCAGCATCTCGAAAGCCTGAATGATCTGGTCGCGAGAATCACGGGCATTGTCGTCCGCGAAACGATTCCCGACTCGATTTTCGACCAGGCCGACGAGATCGCGCTGGTGGATATCGCTCCGGATGATCTCATCGAGCGTCTGCGCGATGGCAAGGTGTACATTGCGCAACAGGCGCAACGCGCGATCAAGAACTACTTCACCAAGGGCAATCTCATTGCGCTGCGCGAGCTGGCGTTGCGCCGCTCTGCGGAGCGCGTCGAAGCCCAGATGGACGACTTTCGCAAGGCGCATTCGATCTCGCGCATCATGCCGGCGTCGGAGAGGTTATTGGTATGTGTGACCGCCAGCCCCTCAGCGCCGCGCCTGGTCCGAGCCACCAAACGCATGGCGACCGCGTTACGGGCGCAATGGCACGCCGTGTACGTCGAGACACCCGCTCATGCCCAACCATCGGGTGAGGACCGCGACCGCCTTGCGCAAACGCTTCATTTGGCCGAACAGCTCGGCGGTGAGCCCGCTACGCTCTTTGGCGCGGATGTGGTAACGGAGCTACTGCGGTTCGCGAGTGAGAGCAACGCCACCAAGATTATTGTCGGCAAGCCGCATCAACCGCGATGGAAAGAGCTGCTGCGCGGATCATTTGTCAACGAGTTGGCCCGACGACTGGGAGACATCGACCTCTACGTCATCAGCGGCGACGCCGACGCGCGGCTGCGCGCCATGCGCGGCAGCTCGCAGCCACGCGCCTCTTGGCGCGCGTATCTGCTGGCTGCGGCGTTGCTGGCTGCGGTGACTGGGATTGGATTTGAATTGAGCGGCCGACTGCAGCCGATCAATTTGGTAATGCTGTACTTGTTGGCGCTGGTCCTTGTCGCCGCTCGCTGGGGACGTGGTCCTGCGATCTTTGCCACGATCGCCAGTGTGGCAGCGTTCGATTTCTTCTTCATCGCGCCGTATTGGAACTTCGCGGTATCCGACACCGAGTACTTGATCACTTTTGGCGTGATGCTCGTCACCGGGCTGACAATCAGCACGTTGACCAACCGAGTGCGAATGCAGGCCCAGGCCGCCGGCCAGCGCGAACGGCGCACCGCAGCCCTTTTCTCCATGAGCCGTGACTTGCTCAATGCCAGCAGCGCATTGCAAACGGCGGCTACGGCGGCGCGCCACATTAGTGTCACGTTCGACGGCGAAGTGTTTCTGCTGATTCCCAAACCGCGCAAGCCAATGCGCCCCGTCGAACTGGAAGTCATGCTGCCAATCGGGACGCCGCCGCAACCGCTGGCGGATCACGACCTGGCGGTCGCGTCTTGGGCATTCGAGAACGGCGAGGTCGCTGGCCGTGGCACCGACACTTTGCCATCCGCCGATACGACATTCTTTCCGCTCCGCGCCAACGACCAATGCGTTGGTTTGCTCGGAGTGCGCCCCGCGAAGCTAGGCGCGTTCATGGGCGCCGATCAACGACAATTGCTCGAAACGTTTGCCGGTCAACTCGCCTTGAATCTCGAACGGATCCAAGCGGCCGAGGCCGCCGATCGCGCACAGGTCGCCATCGCCACCGAACGCCTGCGCAACTCGTTGCTCAGCGCTGTCTCGCACGATTTGCGCACGCCACTCGCGACGATCATGGGCGCCAGCAGCGCGCTGGTCGACCGTGGCGACACAATGGAACTCGCGAATCGCCGCGAATTGGCGACATCTATCTACAGCGAGACCGAGCGGCTCAACTCCTTTATCGCCAATCTGTTGGAGATGACACGCCTCGAAGCCGGCGCCATGGCCCCGCGCCGAGAATGGCACTCGATCGAAGAAAGCATTGGCGTCGTGCTATCGCGATTCACGCGGCAGCTCGCCGACCGACTTGTCACGACGCATGTCGATCCTGAAATGCCGCTGGCGTCGTTCGACGAACTGTTGATCCAACAAGTGCTTGCGAATCTGGTCGAAAACGCCATCAAGTACTCGCCAAACTTGACACCCATCGATATTTCCGCCTCCACCACCGAGAGCGATTTAGTGGTCGAAGTCGCGGATCGTGGCAAAGGCATCACGACCGAGGAGGCGGCGAAGATCTTCGATAAGTTCTATCGCGCTCCTTCCGTGGCCCGTCGCGCCGGCGCCGGCTTAGGACTGGCCGTGTGCCGTGGCATCGTCGAACTGCATGGCGGCCGTATCTGGGCGGAGAACCGAGTCGGGAATGGCGCCGCAATTCGTTTTTCAATACCTCGCGGCAAGGCGCCGACCACGTCCCGTGCTGGCGCGGCCAACGACCTGTTGAGTCAATCTTAGGAGTACGAAGTAGTGTCGAGCGACCGTGCGCGCGTGCTCCTGATCGAGGACGAACAAGAGATTCGTCGGTTTCTGCGCGTGTCGCTAACGAGCGCGGGATTCGATTTGACGGAGGCGGAGGACGGTCAAGACGGCCTGCGGCAGGCCGCCATGTCGCCCCCCGACATCGTGGTGCTCGATTTGGGGCTGCCGGACATCGACGGAATGGCGGTGCTGTCGCAACTTCGCGAATGGTCGCACGTGCCCGTCATCGTGCTCTCCGCGCGCGGACGGGAATTCGAGAAAGTTCAAGCGCTTGACGCCGGCGCCGACGACTATCTTACGAAGCCATTTGGCCTGGATGAGTTGCTGGCGAGGTTGCGTGTCAGTCTGCGACACGTCAACAAGCGCGCTGGGTCCGTAACGCCCCAATTGCGCGTGCGAGACTTGGAGATCGACCTCGATGCGCGACGCACGACGATGCGCGGCCAAGAGTTGCGACTCACACCCATCGAATATCGACTACTCGCGTTTCTCGCGAGGCATGCGGGCAAGGTGCTCACGCATCGTCAATTGCTCAAGGAAGTCTGGGGACCAGATAGCGTGCACGAGACGCATTACTTGCGCGTGTACATGACCGGCCTGCGCCGCAAGATCGAGGACGAGCCCGCCCGGCCAAAATACTTGTTGACCGAGCCGGGGGTCGGCTATCGGCTGGCCGCGGAGTAAGGCTTGATCGTGCGTAGTCGAATTTCAGTCGGCGTTTACTAGGCCGGCAGATGCCCCATTTGTCCGCTCTGATAATCTCGAATGGCCTGCCGGATCTCGTTCTGGCTGTTCATCACAAACGGGCCGTGACCAACCACCGGCTCGTCGATCGGCTCGCCGGTCAACAGCAGCGCCATCGCGTCCTCGGCGCAGCTTACGGAAACATCTTGCTCTGTTCGCGACAGCATCGCCAGCTCGCCCGCGGCCACCGATTGGCCGTTGATTTCCAGCCGGCCATGCTGCACCAGCAGTATCGTGGTGTGTCCGGCTGGCGCCGGCAGCACCGCATCGTGACCAGCCTGCAATCGCAGGTCGAACACGCACAGCGGCGTCACCGTTTGCGCGGGGCCAGTCACCTCGTCCCAGGCTCCGGCGATGATACGCGCCGATCCGGCGTCATTCGCCAGTAGTTTTCGCGGAATGTGCCGGTCAAGAATCTCCTGGTAGCGCGGCGCTGACATTTTTTCTCGGGCCGGCAGATTGACCCACAATTGCGCCATTTCAAACCGGCCACCAGTGCGCGCAAACTCACGGCTGTGAAATTCGGCATGCACCACTCCAGATGCCGCCGTCATCCACTGCACGTCGCCGGGTCCGATCGTGCCGTGACTGCCCGTTGAGTCGCGATGCTCCAAGCTGCCGGCGTAAACGATCGTCACCGTCTCGAAACCGCGATGCGGATGTTCGCCCACGCCCAGTTGGCGATCTGTCGGCGCGAACTCGTGCGGGCCGCCGTAGTCCAAAAGCAAGAACGGACTCGTCTCGGCCGCGCGGTCGGCATAGGAGAACAGCGACCGCACAGGAAAACCATCTCCGACCCAGTGTTGCGCCACGTTGCGTACGACGCGTTGGACTTGTTTCATTGCGCCTTTCCTCCGGAACAACTCGCCGGTTCATTTCTTGGCAGCAGCAGTCAGCTTTTCCAGCTTTGTTTCGTGTCCCACTCGCTGCACGTTCTGCGCCTTGTCGTAACTCTCCATCAGCGCGCGATACGGCGGCACAATGTGGTCGACCATCACTTGCGCAAAGTCCATCGCGTCGGCCCGATTCCAAGTGCTCATCAGTTCGGCTAGCACCGCATAGGTATCAGTCGGCATGGCGCCGGCCTGGACGATGCGGGCCGTTGTGATGTCCGTCGCCATTGGCGACCAGTTGCCCGAGGCGTCGATGATGCAAAATACTTTGTATCCCGCGGCCAGGGCGCTCAGCGTGGGAAACGCCATGCAGACGCTCGTCAGCGTGCCGGCGATCAGCAATGTCCTTCGTCCGGTCTTTTCAATGGCCTCGACCCACTTGGGATTGTCCCAGGCATTAATTTGACCAGTCCGCGGAATGTAAATCGCCTCGGGACAGTATTCATGAATCTCGGGAATCAGCGGACCATTCGGGCCGTCCGGAACCGAGGCCGTAGTGAATGTGGGAATCTTGGCCATGTGCGCGACCTTCGCTAGCGCGCAGACATGATTTCGCAAGGTTGGCTGGTCGATGTCGCGCACCAGTTGGAACAGTCCGCTCTGATGGTCGATCAGCAGCATCACGGCGTCGTTTGGGTCGATCATCCAACGATTGGCGTCTGGCATGGAATTCTCCTATCGGATGGCTCGGCTGTACGAGGAGTCTGCACCTGTTGACAATTATTGCTGAACGATCAAAAACTCAAGTATGGGTGACTTTGTAACCAAGTATCCTAATGGATAGTAAAGGCGCTCATGGCGAACCGCGTAACGCGAAAAAACGACAAAAAGAAGGTGCGCTGTCCCGTTGAAACCACGATCGAAGCCATTGGCGGTCGCTGGAAGGTGCTGATCATCCACCATCTCTTGAACGGCACGAAGCGATTTGGCGAATTGACCCGCTTGCTCGACGGAGTCTCGGCGCGCACGCTCACACGGCAGCTTCGCGAATTGGAGAAGTCGGGCATCATCGACCGCTGCGTTCATCAGCAGATTCCGCCCAGGGTCGATTACTCGCTCACTGCCTTGGGGAGCAGGCTGCAACCGGTCCTCTACGCGATGCACGAATGGGCCGAAGCGGCCCAACGCTGCCGCACGCGGCCCAAATCGACAGGCTAACTGGCTTGCTGCGCGACCCATTGCCAAAAAAGTTGCAATGAGATTTTGAGCGCAGTCCAATACGGCCTGCTGTCATCGGCCATTGTCCGTCTCGCACCACGGTCAACAGCGATGAATGGTCTATTGCGCCACGCCGCATTTGTGCCGGAGACCGCCCTCTTGGGGCCGTCGTATAGCGTGATCAAGTATCTGATCCGCTCGCCGCGACCACTCGACGCCGAATGGACCTGGCGCTTCATCACCCGCAAGCTGTCGCCGTTCGAGGATTGGGTGCGACTCTCGTTTCCGCCGCGCTTGTTCCGCGGCGCGCTGCTCAAGCACTTCCTGCGGCCGCCGCACGAACGCGGAATCGCCGAACACTACGATGTGTCCAACGATTTTTATCAGCTCTTCCTCGATCAGAAGTACATGCTCTACTCGTGCGCCGATTACATTACCGGCCACGAAACGCTAGAAGAAGCGCAAACCAACAAGGCGCGCTTCATCATGAACCTCGTCGATCCTCAGCCGGGCGAGCAAATCTTGGAACTTGGCTGCGGCTGGGGCGGAATGTTGCAAGAGGTGTTCGATCGCACCG